>CADBMH010000193.1 GCA_902795705.1 uncultured Lachnospiraceae bacterium
AGAAGTATGCAAGTCTTATCTACCATTAATAGTCACAAATAACTACAAATAAACTAAATCCACATTGCTTCATGCATTTCATTTTAACTAAAGAGAACCATTAATATAAGCTTTAAAAACAAGCGAAACCAAATTATAACACTCCGAATCCATCATTTTCTTGTATTTGCTAATTTCGGCTGCATAATCAGAAACAGCTCCATTATTTCTAATCAAATAGAAATAAAGCGAAAAAAATCAAGCATTTGGGCTTGCAATCTATTCATATTACTGTTTTTATACTCAGTGATAGAGGAAGGCATTATGTTATTGATGGCAAAACATATGGTAATGGAAAATTATCTGATACGGATTTATTGCCAAATGGAAACCGAATGACTAAGCAAGCATATTGGTTAAACAGGTCATATATTGAGTCTCAGTTGCGACCCGAGCTTGTAATGGAGTACAAGAAATTGACAAGACAGTGATGTGCTTATACAACAGTTTTAAGTGAGTACGTTTAATCGCAATTATTTAGTGATAGAATAATATAGTGCCCCGAACCAAACGTTTGTTGGTGTTAATATTTTTGGGCAAGAGAATTAAGTGTGATGGTTTTTATGCCAAGGAGGACTTATTAATGCCTATATGATGTAATAGGAACTTTTTCAACCAATGATGAAAATATTAAAATAATTAAAACAGCTTATGATTTACTAGAGGATGGTGGATATGCTGTTTTCTCTGTTATGAATTATGAATCTACATTTGCTAATGCAATCAATGTATTTCGCTTTTCTGATAATCCAGATCGATTGCTTAGTATTCTATCATCTGATATCATGAGTAAAACGGGTAATATTTTTGACCCTAAATTCTATTTGGTTGATGAAGAAACGCGAGTTATATATAGGAAGGAAAAATTTGTTAACGGACGACAATTGCCAGTTGAACTCTTAGTTAGGGATAAACGTTTCACCAGAGACGAAATCGTATCTCTGTGCGTTGAGACCGGTTTTTCGATTGTTGAAGCTAAATATACGAACTCTTCTGGATGGGAAAAAAGTTATCAAGCAGAGGACAAATCTGCTAAAGAAATTCTTTTGATTTGCAGGAAGGAGCATACAAATGAGAATAATTGAACCCCAAGTGTTTCTTGAATCTGAACTTGATCAAGATGTTGTGATGAAACATATAGAAAAAGCTGGACGAGTATGTTACAAAAGTGAATCTCTGATTAGCGACGAATCTGCAATAAAATTTATAAGCAATCTTATTAAGAGAGGACACGAGTCAGTCATTGAGCACTACTCTGTGACCTTTAGAGTTGTTTGTGATAGAGGGGTTACACATGAAATTGTCCGACATAGAATAGCTAGCTATAGCCAAGAAAGCACTAGATATTGCAACTACGCCCAAGATAAGTTTGGGAAAGAAATAACCTTTATAAAACCTTGTTTTTGGCAGGAAGGCAGCGAAGAGTATTTGGTCTGGGAGAAAGCAATGGCCAATATTGAGGAATACTACTTCAGTCTAATTAATCTTGGCGCGACTCCGCAAGAAGCTCGATCTGTTTTGCCCAATTCACTAAAGACTGAGATATATATAACTATGAATCTAAGGGAGTGGAGACATTTTCTCAAATTACGAACAAGCAAGGCTTCTCATCCGCAGATGCGTCAAGTTGCTAACATGATTGGAGAAATTCTCAAAGAAAAACTTCCGTTTATTTTTGAGGATATACAAATTGATAATGATAATACATAGAATATCAGTTTTATCTGAAGAACATTATTTAAACCTGTATAATTGATTTATATATGTTGTCAATAGGATGATATACATGAAAAACGAAAAGAGAGGGCATGCCCTCCCTTTTTCTTTAACCATATTGTTTCATAATCATGTTATGAGATAGACAGTTGTTAAGTGTATGACCCCTAAAACGCTGTTTTAATCGCCGCATGGTTGTGCATATTCTATTATTTTACTAATGTTTTCCTTTATAAAATGTGCACTTGAAAAAGTGGCGAATTGTCGAGCTTGTTTTTCATCTGCCTGTTTTTTCCCATTAGCGTAGTCTTGAACAGTCTTTATTACCAGCCACGGCAAACTATGTGTCTGCGCAACACTTGCGAATGCATATGCTTCCATATCGATAGAACAAAATTTATCATGAGGAATATGGTCTTTAATAATTGAAAACACTTTTTCCGAATCTATTACCCAGGGCCCAGAAGCCATAGGATGAGTGGTTAATGTAGCTTTTTCAGCTTGCTTAGGAATTGAACCCAAAAATGAATTCTTTATATTAACAATAATAGTATTTTTATTAGTTTCATTTTCAACAAATTGATAAAATCTATTCATTTTTGTAGAAGAGCTAACACTTAAAAGGCGCGGCTCAAATTTCGGCTGACCATCATCTTTGCGAGTGACTATTTTTCCACTTGAATAATCATAGATGTTTCGTGGAATAACTATTGTTCCTACGCAAACTCTTTCCTTATCACCAGCACAGACGCCGCCCATAACCAGTATTTTTGGTTCAAACGTTAAAATTGAACTCTCCGTTACACGTGCTGCTTCAGAAAGTCCCATAGTATTTTGTGTAACAAATGCTATCTTATTACCATCTATGATTGCTTTTTGGTAGACTAAACTATTGTCAGTTAATTCTTTATCATCTTCATCCTTAAGATTAAATTCCTTATATGTCATGCTCTTTTCATCAGGTACAGCTAGCACGACAACCGCATCCACACGTTCCATTGCCTGATGCTTTTCAATTTCATCTCGAACCAGATTTCTATGATTAAAAAGAGAAAGCAGTTTGAGTTTTAGATTAGCTTTGTCGGAGTTATTAGAATAACCGTTGGCATCGTCTACAATACCCTCTAGTACTGAATAATCATAGTATGCAGATGGAGGACCAAATTTAGTAAGTTTAGAGAGATTTTCGGACACATCAGTAAGCAAGTTGTCTTTAGGAGATTTCCAATTTTTACTAACCATGAAAACTGGTGGTGTTCTTCTCTTCGTGTACAATTTTTCAATTTGTTGTAATGCATAACAATATGCATCTTTCACTTTCCATACACTATCTAGTTTTGCATCCAAAAAGATAGCATCAACGTGTTGCCAGTTTTTACATATATAACTGAACCGAGGCTTGTCATCGGCATAGATGATGTCA
>CADBMH010000194.1 GCA_902795705.1 uncultured Lachnospiraceae bacterium
CACTTAGAAAATGAGAGTATTACATATTATGAAAAGCTGGAGGACCTAGAACGGAAGCTGGGGCGTGGTTTTTACCGGATACACAGAAGCTATCTGATCAATCTCTCTTTCGTAGAGGCATATAACAAAACAGAGGTTATCATGGCAGACGGGGAAAGACTGTTGATCTCCAAATACAGGTATCGTGATTTTGTAAAGGCTTATATGAGTTATATTATATGATTTTATGTTACTGCTATTTGCAGATATATCGATAAAGGAAGTTATGAAAAGCCTGATTTTCTACAGTTTCCTTTATAGATACAAGATTAGAATTTGGACAGGAGAGTAGTAAATGAGTGAACAGGATTTTCGGATTTTTCAAAATGTGATTCAGGTCATAGGTGTTTTTTTGTATGCGGGCTGCTTTTCGTATTTTCATTTCTTTTTTATCCTGAGGGAGAAAAAGGGGACACATAAGATTTTGAAATTATCTGTAGTTTTTATGCTGTATCTTTTTGTCTTTCTGACGGAAATGTTACTTCCGGTCTCTGTAGCAGGGATTGTCAAAAGGCTGTTTCTTTTACTTATCATGGCAGGGTTTTCCGGATTTTTAGAAATAGATATAAAATTTGAGATTCTTTTAACGATACTTTATTTTACCTGCCAAAGCTTAAGTCTTCTGATGTTAGAATCCATACAATATATTATGAATGAATCACTGGTACAGAATCAGACGGATGTAGCTGCGATCTTTTACCGGGCGGCTGTCGTCATTACGGTTACGATGATTTTGCAGATTCTGCTGTGTTTGTTCCTGCTGTCTGTGCTGGCAGGGTGCTTTGCCTGTAAAAATCTTAGGGGGATTTTTCGTTTTCTTACCGGGAAAGAGGGAAATGGTGATATTTCTATCAATCAATTCAGCGTGGGAGAGCTTTTCTATCTGGCACTGATTCCGCTTTCGGGTATTGTGTTTGTCATGGTTATTTTGCGTCTTTCTCTGGTGATTAAGGGAAAGCAGGTTTTCCAGATGTATGAGAGCTATCCGGTATTGCGGTGGGTGATCCCTCTTCTTTCTCTTATGATTTATATTGGAACGATTGTATCTGTCAGACTATGGCAGAATATGCGGTGGTTGCAGGAGGAAAGAGGAAGTTTATTTATAAAAAATCAGCAGATTTTTTTGATGGAGGAACGGCTGCATGAGACAGAGCGGTTTTACGATGGGATTCGTCAGATGAAGCATGAGATGAAAAATCATTTGACAAATATCAAAGGGCTTTCCGTGAGTGGAAATTACGAAGAGCTTGACCGGTATATTTCACGGATGGACGAAAGCATGGACAGACTTGCATTATCCGTGCATACCGGCAATACAGTGACAGATGTGATCATCAGTGATAAAAAGCGGACAGCAGAAAGAAAAGAAATCCGCTTTGAAGCAGAATTTGTCTATCCGTCAAATGAAAATGAAGGAGAAAAGAATCGTTTGGGATATGATGCCTATGATATCGGGATTATTTTGAATAATCTTCTGGAAAATGCGATAGAGGCATGTGAAAAACAGGAGACAGGTGAGAAATATATTTTTTTATGCGGGAAGCAGAAACGAAGGTTTTTTGTGATAGAAGTCAGGAACTCTTTTGAAGGAGAGCTTCTGCCGGAAAGAGGAACGGGCCTTCCGGCTTCGACAAAGAAAGGGGAATCCGGCATGCATGGGATTGGTCTGAAAAATGTGAAAAAGGAGGCGGAAAAATATTTTGGAAATCTGGAAATTCATGTAGACGGAAAAGAATGCAGGGCAGTTGTGATGTTACAGGAAAGGAGAGAATAAAGCATGACAAATTCTATACATTTCAGTTACAGAAGTAATATTCTTGAAAATTATGTGAAGGCGGTAACAGGTGGGATGACTTCCGGAACCGTGGGGACAGCAGATGGCAAGACAAAGGAGATTTCGGGAAATGGGACGGAAAAGTCAGAATTTCTATCTGCTGTAAATGCAGCAAAAAAATCAGCAGAAGCAGATACATCGGTGAAAAGAAGCGGTCACATTGCAGAATCGTTAAAGGAGCATCCGGATTGGAGGGCGGAGGTGGAGAGGCAGATTCATGCCGGTGAGAAATTGAAAAAAGCGTATCCGCCCGCAAAACCTGTGGAGGAAATGACTCTGGATGAATATAAGTCCTATATCTGGGATATGATCGGGAAAATTCCTTTGGATCCTTCACATTATAAGGATGACATGACGATTAATATTTCAGAAGAGGGATTCCTGACGATGAAGGACGATCCGGAATATGAATCCTGGCTTTTGGGGCACAACTACATGAACCTGACCTTTCATAATCCGTGGGCTTCCTTTCCGCAATGGACGGGGACTTATGGAGTAGATAATTTCGGCGCTTCTATTGAGGAACACCATGGCGGTTCCTGGAGCAAAAGCGTTCCGGGTGCAGAGAAGAAGTATCATGATGAAAAGGGAGAAGGCTTCTGGGAGCGCAGGGCAAGGCGGACAAAAGAAATCTTAAAGGAGCAGGAAAAGAAGGCGATTCTAAACAAGGAAAAGCAGAAGCTTGAAATACAGCAGGTTGCCGAGATGAGGAGATTGTATCAGAAAATGTTAATGCAATATTTTAATGAAATGTCATATGGAATGTTTATGCCTGTGAAAGCAGGGGTTCAAACTCCTCTGCCGGCACTGATTATGACAAATATTTTTCAGAAATAGCAGAGGGAATGGAGATTTCTACATAAATTTTTTCTATGCCGTTTAAAACAGAGGAAAAGGAGAAGAAGAATGCCAAGAAATCAGTTTCAGAGGTGCATTTTTGCACTGATTACAGTTATTATCACAGTACATGCGTATGTTTTTTACAGTCTTTATGTGGTAAATGGAAGGGTACTTATGGAGGTGACGGGAGCAGACAGCGTACTGCATGCGATCATTTTTGCGACAGTAGGGTTGATGTGCCCGGCGATGAGTTTTTTGGCGAGCTTTTTTTATTATCCGTATTATGCGGGATTTAATCTTTTTACACTATTGGCAAATTGGTTAAAGCTGATGTGTTTTAATCTGCCGTTTGCTGTCTTTACGCAGCTTATGTTTATTCAGCCGTTTGTGCGTGTCGTGTTTAAAACGATTTTTGCTAAACAGATCAGTGAACGGGTAGAGGAATACCGTCAGAAAGAGAAAGAAGGGGAACCGATTAGGTCTTGTATTTTTGGGCGATGCTGTGATGTCTATAGAAAATAAATAATTTTATAGAAAAAATTTCCATGAAAAAGCAGAATTGTTGATAGTGATGATGAAAAGGGACTGTGCCATAAATGACACAGTCCTTTTTTCAGACTTTAAAGAAAATGTTAGTAAGGATAAAAAGGAGGAGTAATCAGGCAAAAAAGTTCCGGTTGCCACAGCCGCAGCCATTTCCATTGTTATTGTCGTTATTGCCGCATCCGTTGCCGCCATTATTGTTATTGTTGTCCGGGCAGGTGCCGCAGCCCTGATCTTCGTTGCAGTCGTTTTTCAGATTTTCTTCACAGGCAGGCGGGCCAAGCTCTAACGGTTTGATCTCAAGATTTAAAAGATCACCTTCGACAAAGTCCATGCAGTCTGTGTTATCAGGATCTAAAATATCTCCCTTCGGAGTCTGGATTCTTCCGGCACTGGCTACATTGTATCCTGCATAGTAGAGACTCTGCAGAATCAGAGTGAGTCCGACCGTTGCCGTATCATCTGTGGTGTCAAAGTTGATCAGCTTCGGAAGAGTGAAAAGATTTAAGCCCTGCCTTACCATGTTATTATCCGGTGTGAAGCCGATATAGTTAAGCGCTGCATTTGGGACCGCAGCATTTGCTTCATCTGCAGGTGTGTTAAAGGATAATCCGTAAGGAGCAAAAATTTCAAGTGCAACGGAAGCCGGATTAGTATCTTCGTTGTAGGTAGGAGCGGTTGTCTCCGGTGGGAGATATACTGCTGTCGGGAAAATCGTATCGAGTAAGCGACAATCACTATCATAAATGCTTAAGGCAAAAGTGACGGTCAGGTTGGAAAGAGTTACATCATAACAGTTCGGACGACCGAGAATGCTTTCGATTTCTACATTTCCCTCACCATAGGTGTAGGCTACATCGATCACCTGCACATTTGCCTTTGCTGCTGTCGGATACGTGGTGGAAATATCTGTATCAAGCGGAAATGTTGCACAGAGATTAATACCGATCTCGTCATAGATGAGTGGCGCCATAATGCTGAGCATAGATGGATCGCCGCAGATCGGGTTGACACAGACATCAAAGCAGCCTGTCGGCATATTTCTTACGACTCTGCTTGTTACTCTGCCGCCGCATCCGCAATTACTGGAATTATTAAAAGCCATAAGCCATATCCTTCTTTTTGTGTTTTACCTTATCTTATGTTATTTTTCTGAAATTGCTACCATATATATGATAAAAAATATTATTATTCACAGAAAACAATGAGCACGATGTGCGGGGCTTTGAATGGAAAAATGATTGTGAATAGTAACGGTTATGTAAGGAAGAGACTATGAGAAATATTTATTTTATGGGGCAGAATAAGAGCATTGTACTATATCCGTATCAAAATCAGATTCATTGTCTGACTCTGGGCGGCGGCAGGGGATGGCGTCCTGTTATCGCTGCAAATGATTATGGTGAGGGGCTTTCGGATATTTTTTACCGGGGAGTGGTATATTATTGTTATCTGAACAGGAACGGAGAAATCGTGATTAAAAATATTACGGAGCAGACAGAGGAGAAGAGGTTTGTGCCGAGGCAGGGAGAGCAATTTTTCGTACCGGAGTTAGTGAGCTATGACAGAAAGCTGTTATTATTATATTTTATATACTCGCCGGAAAAAGGGACATACCGGATGTGTGGGGAGATGGTGTTTGAGGAAAAGAAATTTACACTTCCGAAGGAATTTGATCAGCTGCCGGAGTATTCGGCACAGGTAAGAAGGGAGCAGATGATCTTAGCATTCTTTTTGCCGGAATACAGTGAATGTTATGTATCTGAGAGGTTTGGAAGCTTTGCTAAGCTAAAACACGCTGCTGATTTTGAAAATGATTCGGTGAAGCTGCAGCAGGATTTTCAGAAAAAGCTGCAGTCGGAGCAAAATCGTTATGCGGCTGAGCTTCAGAAGAAGGATGCGGTGATTGAAAGCATTAAAAAGCAGTACGAGGATTTGATGGATACTGCGGGAAAATACAGGGAGGAAGCAATTAAATGGAGGAAGAAATATTTGATTAAAAAATAGTCTTGCAATATACCCTGTAGGGGTATATAATAGCAAAGAGATAAAGCTGTAAAAGGTTCAAACCGGGAGTATAACAGATATTTATATCTGTTATACGGATATTTTGGACAAGTATATCAGAAAGGAAGGTTCAGATGGAACAGATGAAAGAAGGGGGCTGTCCCTGCTGCAGTGGAAGGACAAAGAGACGCACCGATGCGGAATATAAAAGCCTGATGAACCGGTTAAGCCGTATCGAGGGGCAGATCCGGGGAATCAAGGGGCTGCTTGAAAAGGAGGCTTACTGTACGGATATCATTGTGCAGGTCGCGGCGGCAAATGCAGCATTAAACAGTTTTAATAAGGTGCTTTTGGAAAATCACATTAAAACCTGTGTTAAGGATGATATTCAGGCGGGAGGAGATGAAAAAGTTGATGAGCTGTTAGAACTTTTGAAAAAACTGATGAAATAAAAAAAGCAAAATTGCTTCGGCATGGAGGTAAGTATGGAAAATCTGTCTACGATTATTATGGCTTTGATTCTGGTAGTCATTGTGGTTCTGGCTGTCAGAAGCAGCAGGAAACATTTGAAAGGGGAGGGCGGCTGCTGCGGCGGCAGCGGCGGTTCAGAGCCGGTGCCTAAAAAATTAGAAGGACCTGCGATTAAAAAATTGGAAATCGGAATAGAGGGTATGCACTGTGATAATTGTAAAAACAGCATTGAACGAAAGATCAATGAAATCGAAGGTGCGGTTGCAAAGGTGAACGTGCGGAATAATAATGCGATCGTTTCGATGGATCGGGAGATTGCAGATGAAAAATTTGTGAAAGCGATTGAAAAACTGGATTTTAAGGTGACGGAAGTAAAGACGATTTAGAGTACGGGAGGGCTGGAATGGAACAGTATATTGTGACCGGCATGAGCTGTGCGGCGTGTCAGAGCAGAGTAGAAAAGGCGGTATCGAAGGTGGATGGAGTCGATTCCTGCTCGGTCAGCCTTTTGACAAATTCCATGGGAGTGGAGGGAGAGGCAGATCCGGAGCAGGTCATTCGTGCTGTAGAGGAAGCAGGATACGGAGCATCTTTAAAGAATGCAGAAAAGACAGGAAAGGACCTTTCAGGGGGATTTTCTGATGATGCGTTGGCGGATAAGGAAACGCCGGTTTTGAAAAGAAGACTTTTGGTGTCTCTGGGTTTTTTGGTGGTACTGCTTTATTTTTCTATGGGGCATATGATGTGGGGATTTCCTCTGCCTTCCTTTTTTGAGGGAAATCATATCGCCATGGGGCTTTTGCAGCTCCTGCTTGCCGGTATTATCATGGTGATCAACCAGAAGTTTTTTATCAGTGGCTTTAAGAGTCTGTGGCATCTGGCACCGAATATGGATACGCTGGTTGCACTTGGTTCCGCGGCTTCCTTTTTATACAGTGTATCCATGCTTTTTGCAATGACAGACGCGCAGATCAAGGAAAATGAAGCTGCAGTCATGGATTATATGCATGAATTTTACTTTGAATCTGCCGCAATGATCCTGACACTTATCACAGTCGGGAAAATGTTGGAGGCACATTCGAAGGGGAAGACGACAGATGCACTAAAGGGATTGATGAAATTAGCACCGAAATCTGCAAATGTACTGGAAAACGGACAGGAAAAAGAGGTGCCAATCGCACAGGTCAAAAAAGGGGACATCTTCGTCGTAAGAGCGGGAGAAAATATTCCGGTAGACGGTGTGGTACTTGAGGGGACAAGCGCAGTCAATGAGGCGGCGTTAACCGGAGAGAGCGTTCCGGCAGATAAAAGTGTGGGAGATATGGTTTCTGCGGCAACATTGAATCAATCCGGATTTTTAAAATGCGAGGCAGCAAGAGTCGGAGAGGATACGACACTTTCCCAGATCATTCAGATGGTCAGTGACGCAGCGGCGACAAAGGCACCGATTGCAAAGGTTGCTGATCGTGTGTCGGGAGTTTTTGTGCCGGCTGTGATCGGGATTTCTGTGGTCACTTTTTTGATATGGTTTTTGACAGGACAGGATGTGGGTTTTTCACTCGCAAGAGCGATTTCTGTACTGGTAATCAGCTGTCCGTGTGCATTGGGACTTGCCACGCCGGTCGCGATCATGGTCGGAAACGGTGTGGGGGCGAAAAACGGCATTATGTTTAAAAATGCGGTTTCCTTAGAACGGACCGGAAAAATGGACATTGTAGCTCTTGATAAGACAGGTACGATTACGAAAGGCGAACCGGAGGTTGTGGAGCTGATTCCGGTAGATGGTATTTCAGAGGAAGAGCTGCTTTCTTTTGCTGCGGGGTTAGAGCAGAAAAGCGAACACCCGCTTGCAAAGGCTGTGGTACAAAGAGCAGAGACAGAGGACAGGCTGCCTTGTGAGGTGGCGGATGTTCAGGTATATCCGGGGAATGGATTATCCGGAAGAATATCAACCGGCGATTTTGTGGATGCAGAGCTTTACGGTGGAAATGCCCGCTTTATGGAGGAGCGGGTAACGATACCGGAAAAGATAAAGGCGAAGGCAGAGGAATGCTCCGGAGAAGGAAAGACGCCGCTTTTTTTCAGCAGGGGGGACAGGTTTTTCGGGTGCATTGTTGTAGCAGATCAGATAAAAGAGGACAGTGCAAAAGCAGTTTCGGAACTGAAAAATATGGGAATCCATGTAGTTATGCTCACAGGCGACAATGAAAAAACGGCAGAGCATATCGGAGAACTGGCGGGTGTTGACGAAGTGATTGCCGGAGTTTTGCCGGACGGTAAAGAAAATGTGATCAGATACTTGCAAAAAAAGGGAAAAGTTGCTATGGTAGGAGATGGGATTAATGATGCGCCGGCACTTACCAGGGCAGATATGGGAATTGCAATCGGCGCAGGTACGGATATTGCGATTGAGGCGGCGGATGTTGTGCTGATGAAGAGCAGTCTTAAGGATGTTCCGGCAGCAATCCGGTTAAGCCGTGCCACGCTTCGAAATATCCATGAAAACCTGTTCTGGGCATTTATTTACAATGTGATAGGGATTCCGCTTGCAGCGGGTGTATGGATTCCTCTTTTCGGATGGAAGTTAAATCCGATGTTCGGGGCGGCGGCAATGAGCCTGTCGAGCTTTTGCGTGGTGACAAATGCGCTGCGGCTGAATCTGTGTAGGATTTATGATTCGGCAAAGGATCATAAAAGGAAAGGAAATGTAATAGAAGATCAGGAGGAAAAGGAAATGACAAAAACAATAAATATCGAAGGAATGATGTGCGAGCATTGCGAGGCGCGCGTGAAAAAAACTTTGGAGGCACTTGCCGGTGTTGAGTCGGCAGAGGTGAGCCACACGAAAGGAACCGCGGTCGTGACACTTGCAGAGGAAGTGGATAATATCGTGCTTTCAAAGGCAGTCGAAGATCAGGACTATAAGGTATTAGGCATAGAATGATTCCTTGTGAATGGAGGTGAGCTTTGGTGGAGATTGTGGTAAACGGAGAAACAACAGAGTGTGAGGAGATTATTACACTGGAAGCTCTTGTCGGGAAGCTCGGATATCAAAAAAACCGGATTGCCGCGGAGGTAAACGGTGAGATTGTGACAAAAAGTGAATATGAGAATTTTATATTAAAGCCGGCAGATAAACTGGAGATTGTTTCCTTTGTGGGCGGCGGCTGACGCTTGAGATATCATAAGTCGAGTTAATTAAAAATCCTAATGCTGGGAAATAAAATTTGATATAGTAAAACCAGGAGCAGAATTATGAGTGAAGTTGTTAAAAATGAGGACAAGTTGGTGATTGGGGGGAAAGAGTTTTCTTCCCGGTTTATTTTGGGTTCCGGTAAGTATTCTCTGGATCTTATTAAGGCGGCGGTAGAGCATGCCGGAGCACAGATGATCACATTGGCATTAAGACGCGCCAATCAGGGAGGCATGGCGAATATTTTAGATTACATTCCGGAGGGGGTGACACTTCTTCCGAATACATCCGGAGCCAGAAATGCAGAAGAGGCAGTCAGAATCGCCAGACTTTCGAGAGAGGTCGGCTGTGGGGAGTTTGTGAAAATAGAGATTATGCGCGACAGCAAGTACCTTTTACCGGACAATGAAGAGACGATCAAGGCAACGGAAATTCTGGCAAAAGAGGGCTTTATCGTAATGCCTTATATGTATCCGGATCTCAATGTTGCAAGAGATTTAAAGGAGGCGGGTGCAGCAAGCATTATGCCTTTAGCTGCGCCGATCGGTTCCAATAAGGGACTTTGTACGAAGGAATTTATTCAGATTTTGATCGATGAGATCGATCTGCCGATCATTGTGGATGCAGGAATCGGGGCACCGAGTCAGGCATGCGAGGCAATGGAGATGGGGGCGGCAGCCGTGATGGCTAATACGGCAATCGCAACGGCAGGTGATGTGCCTGTGATGGCGGAGGCAATGCGGCTTGCAATCGAGGCAGGAAGAAAGGCTTATCTGGCAGGTCTTGGCAGGGTGATGGAAAAGGGCGGAAGTGCTTCGTCACCGCTGACGGGTTTCCTGCGGGACTAAAATAAGAAAGTTACTGAGTGAGGTTTTTTTCATGGAGACGGAGATTAAGGAATTGAAAAAGGAAAACCGTACCAGCCATATGGAATATATGGAGGGGATGGAGGTTTTGGATTCAGATGTGCAGGAACGGGTCATAGTGGCAATGAACGCTTATGATTATGATAAATATACGGCGAAGGATGTGAAGGCGGCGTTAGCGCATACAGAGTGTACGGTAGAGGATTTTGCGGCATTATTATCACCTGCGGCACTTCCTTTTATTGAGGAGATTGCTGTGAGGGCGCAGGAAGAGACAAGAAAGCATTTTGGCAATTCCATCTATATGTTCACGCCTCTTTACATAGCGAATTATTGTGAAAATTATTGTATCTACTGCGGGTTTAACTGTCATAATAAGATTAAACGGGCGAGGCTTGATGAGGAGCAGATTGAAAAGGAAATGGCAGCGATTGCGAAAACCGGTCTGCAGGAAATCCTGATTCTGACCGGAGAGAGCAGAAAAATGTCGGATGTAAAGTATATCGGAGAGGCATGTAAAATCGCAAGAAAATATTTCAAGGTGATCGGTCTTGAGGTCTATCCGATGAACAGTGATGAATATGCATATCTGCACGAATGCGGCGCGGATTATGTGACCGTATTTCAGGAGACCTATGATTCGGACAAGTATGAGACACTGCATCTGGCGGGGCATAAGAGGGTATTTCCTTACCGGTTTGGTGCGCAGGAAAGAGCAATCCGGGGTGGGATGCGTGGTGTTGGCTTTGCGGCACTTCTGGGCCTGTCAGATTTCAGAAAGGATGCGTTTGCAACCGGATATCATGCGTATCTTTTGCAGAGGAAATATCCGCATGCAGAGATTGCATTTTCCTGTCCGAGATTACGCCCGATCATTAATAACGAAAAAATCAATCCGAAGGATGTACATGAAACACAGCTTTTGCAGGTAATCATGGCGTACCGGATTTTTATGCCGTTTGCGAGTATCACGATCTCGACCAGAGAATGTGAGCGGGTGAGAAACAATGTGATAAAGATTGCTGCCACGAAGATTTCTGCGGGGGTTTCCGTGGGAATCGGAGAGCATATCGAGGATAATGATAATGTTGGAGATGCACAGTTTGAAATCTCAGACGGGAGAGATGTAGACGAGGTGTATCGTGCGATTGAGGAGCAGGGATTACAGCCTGTGATGAGTGATTATATTTATGTGTGAGTTGATCGTGGTGACGAACCGCAAGCTTTGTGAGGGTGATTTTTTGGACAGAATCAGACTTCTTTGCAGGGCGGGTGTGAAGAAAATCGTACTTCGGGAAAAGGATTTAAACGAAAAGGAATATACGAAATTAGCAAAGGATGTACTTGAAATTTGTAAAGCCGCTGATGTGGAATGTATTTTCCATAAATATCTTTTTCCGGCATTGAAGCTTCATGCTCCGGGAATCCATCTGCCGCTTCCTTTGGCGATGAAAAGCAGCGAAACGGCGGGAGAGCTTTCTGAATTCGGAGTTTCAATCCATTCTGTGGAGCAGCTTTATCTGGCGCATGCCTGTCATGTGGATTATGCTTTTTTCGGACATGTCTTTGCAACGGATTGTAAACCTGGTTCAGAGCCGAGAGGGACTGCAGCATTGGCTGAAATATGTAAAAAGGCACTGATTTCGATTTATGCGATTGGAGGAATCAAGGCAGAAAATATAAAAGATGTGATAGAAGCCGGGGCGAAGGGAGCATGTGTGATGTCCTTTGGCATGACAGCTTCGGAGGAGGAGATAAAAGAGCTTGTAAAAGAATGCTGTAAAGCAGATGGGAGGAGATTGTAACATGGCTGCAGAGCAGGTGGTAGACCTTCTGGAAAGCAGAAAAAAAATTGATGAAATTGATGCACAGATCGTGGCACTTTTTAAAGAGCGGATGGATGTTGCAACTGATGTTGCCGCTTATAAAAGAAAGACCGGAAAACAGGTCTTTGATCCGGAACGGGAGGATCAGAAGATTATGGTGTTGCGGGAAATGGTTGATGGAGAGTTTAATAAAATCAGTATTGAAGACCTGTTTCGTCAGATCATGTCCATCAGCAGAAAGCATCAGTATCAGGTGCTTGGTCCGAGAGAGAAGGAAATCCCGTTTGAGGAAGTGGACAGCTTAGAGATAGAAAAGGGAATGCCTGTCGTCTGCTTCGGAGAACCCGGTTCCTTTACAGAACAGGCAATGTTTGAGGTTTTCGGAGATGAGATTTCGGCTGTACATAAAAGCACTTTTCGGGAAATTATGCAGGAAATCTCTGAGGGCAGGGCGAAATACGGAATTTTGCCGATTGAAAACTCGACGACAGGAGCAGTTGAGGGAATCAATGATCTTTTAATGGAATATGATGTAACTGCAGTTGCAGAGCATTTTATTAAGATTGAGCAAAATCTGTTAGTAATTCCGGGAACGAAGATTGATGAAGTGAAAACGGTCTATTCACATCAGCAGGGGATATTGCAGTGTGAAAAATTTATCAGGAAGTATGATTTCGGGACAAAGACAGAGGCAAGTACCTCGGCGGCTGCATTAAAGATCGCGAAGGAAGGGGAGCCATCCCATGCGGCAATCGCGGGAAAAAGAGCGGCAGAGGTCTTTGGACTGGAGGTAGCCAAAGAGGATATCAATGACGAAAAGAATAATTTCACCCGGTTTATCGTGATCACGAATCAGAGAATTTATTTAAAGGATGCGGATAAATTAAGCCTGTGCTTAGAGCTTAAGCATGAGGTGGGTGCATTATATAATATTCTGGCTAATTTTTATTATAATGGATTAAATCTTACAAAAATAGAATCCAGGCCGATTGAAAACAGGAATTGGGAGTATCGTTTCTTTATCGATGTGGAGGGAAATGTAAATTCGCCCGGTGTGGAGAATGCACTTGCAACACTCAGGGAGTTTGCAAGTAAGGTATCCGTACTCGGGAATGTGGCAAAGAGGTAATTGTATAATAAAAAAGGATATATCTGAGATTTATGAAAAAAGGACAAATTTATGAGGGTGTGATTAGGTCAGTGGAGTTTCCGAATAAGGCAGTGATTCCTTATGTGGAAAAGCTTCCGGATGGAACAGAAACAGAAACAAAGGTCTCTGTGAAGGGAGGAATCCCCGGACAGAGAGTTTCTTTTGCGGTGAAAAGAGCAAATAGGGAGAAGTGTAAGGGGAGACTTTTGGAGATTCTTGAAAAGTCTCCTTTGGAAACAGAGATACCAATCTGTCCGGAATTTGGTATATGTGGTGGTTGCAGCTATCAGACGCTTCCGTATGAGAAACAGCTTGAGATGAAAAAAGAGCAGGTTTTAAAGCTGATCGATGGGGTGTTTGAAAATCGTGCTTTTAATGATAATAAAGAGAAGAATGAGTCGGAAACTCAGAGTTTGGATTCGGAAAGCGGAAGCTCAGAAAGTTACATTTACGATGGAATCATACCAAGCCCGAAGCAGACAGCATATCGCAATAAGATGGAATTTTCGTTCGGTGATGAGGTGAAGGATGGCCCGCTTACATTGGGATTACATAAAAAAGGAAGCTTCCATGATATTTTGGATGCGGACTGCTGTGAAATCGTGCATGAAGATTTTCGAAAAATTTTAGTCTGTGTCAGAGACTTTTGCAGGGAGAAAAAGCTTCCGTTTTATAAGAAAAATTCGCATGAAGGGATTTTGAGGCATCTTTTGGTGCGCCGTTCCGAAGCAACCGGAGAAATGCTTGCGGCACTTGTCGTTTCCTCGCAGAGAATGCCTTCGTGGGACAGTAGTTCAGGTGCGGAGCTCTGGAAGGAGCTGACGGAGAGGTTAGTGGTTTTATTTGAAGGAAGTACGGGATATGGGACAGGGGAATTCAAGGAGACGAATAGAGAGAACTCCTTAGAAGGTAAGCTTGCCGGATTCCTTCTCATTATCAATGACAGCTTAGGAGATGTGGTGCAGAGTGACCGTACAGAGCTTTTATATGGACAGGACTTTATCACGGAAGAAATTTTGGGATTGAAATTCAAGATTTCTCCTTTTTCCTTTTTTCAGACAAACTCCAAAGGGGCAGAAGTACTATACCGGAGAGCGAGAGATTATATTCTGGGGAATGATTTGAAATTCAGTGATCAGGGATATTTTGCAGAAGAAAATCAAAATACGATGGAAAGTTTTTTTGCTCATGATTTTCGCGACAAGGTTGTTTTTGATCTCTACAGCGGAACCGGCACGATCGCCCAGATGATCGCACCGATTGCAAAAAAGGTGATCGGTGTGGAGATTGTAGAAGAGGCTGTGGAGGCGGCAAGAGAAAATGCTGCCCTGAACGGGCTTACAAACTGTGAATTTATCGCCGGTGATGTGTTAAAGGTTCTGGATGAGATAGAAGAAAAGCCGGATCTTATTATCTTAGATCCGCCGAGGGACGGGATTCATCCAAAAGCACTTCCGAAGATCATTGACTACGGAGTGGAGCAGATTGTCTATATCTCCTGCAAACCGACAAGTCTGGCAAGGGATCTGGAGATGTTTTTAGAGAGGGGATATAAGCTGGAGCGGCTGTGTAATGTGGATATGTTTCCCGGGACGGTGCATTGCGAAAGTCTCTGTTCTCTATCGAAAAGGAATTGATTAGAAATATATTCCATTAGACAGCCGGCTTTGTGATGATAAAAGTAAGTGCATTAGGATATATGAAACTCTGTTATAATTGAAATAGCGTTATGTCAAAATATTGAAAAATTGACAAAACGCTTATGATGCCAATTCATATGTGATATCATCAGCGTGTAGTCAATAAATAAAAAATTGACGAGATGTTATAAGGAGGCTTTGTGGATGTGGACAGATCAGGCGTTGTTAAAACTTTCCAATAAAATTTCATACTGTCGTAATAATTTGTTTCAGGTGCTGCGGAGCGAAAAAAATGATTTAAGCGACAGCACATTTCGGTGGACTTTGTATCATCTATTACAAGAACAAAAGATTTACAAGGTAGATTATGATACTTATGTTATAAGTAAGCCTGAGATTCTTCCGATGTATAGACCCAGTAAAACAGATTTCGACAGATATTGGACAAGAGATTGTATTGTGATACTTGATTTGATAAGTCAAGCTCCGTTGTCTCCAGGCAGACCGCATGAAATCATTGTGGAGAAGATGCTTGTAGATATTTTAGCTGAAAAGAGTATGGTGGCGACTTTTAGTCCGTCAGAGCTTCCTTTCGTATATGAAAATGTTATGAGAAGCTATCAGATTGACAAGTGGAAAATGAACAGATATGCCGGGAGGAGAGGAAAGGCATATCTGATTAATAAATTGCGATTGAAGTATGATAGAGAGCGGGTGGCAAATGAATTAGTGGCAGAAGTAAGTGATACTGAAGGGCGAAAAAAAGCAGATACTCTTATAAAAATTGCTGTTGCAAAAGTGCTGTAAAATAGTAGTTGATAATTGAAAAAGGAGAGCGAATAAATAATCTGTAATTGAAAGTATGGGGTTGATAAGATGCGTGCATCTTTTTATAACGAAATCAAAAATAATTTAATCTCGGCGAGGAATAAAGTTTATAAAACTGCCAACTTTGTAATGGTCGAAGCCTATTGAAATATTGGAAAATCAATCATTGAAGAACAAGGTGGAAATGAGAAGGCAGAGTATGGACAGGTTTGTTAAAAGAATTATCAGAGAGAATGACACAGGATTTCGGAAAAGGATTTACCGTTGCTAATTTGAAAAATATGCTGCAGTTTTATTTGACTTTTCCAAATAGCTACGCACTGCGTAGCGAATTGAGTTGGACTCATTATCGTCTTTTGATGCGTGTGGAAAATGAGAAGGCACGAGGATTTTACACGTAGGAGGCAGTAAAATCCGGGTGGAGTACCAGACAGCTTGAACGGTAAATCAATTCCTTTTTCTATGAGAGGTTATTATCCAGTAAAAATAAGGAACAAGTTGCGGAAGAGATTCAAACATTGGAACCTGCTAAGAAGCCAGAGGATATTATACGAGATCCCTATGTATTGGAATTTTTAGGATTGAATCCAAATGATGATTTCTATGAAAGTGATTTAGAAGAGGCATTGATTACACATTTACAAAAATTTCTTTTAGAACTTGGCAGAGGTTTTTCTTTTGTGGCAAGACAAAAGCGGATTACTTTTGATGGACGTCATTTTAGGATTGATTTGGTGTTTTATAACTATATTTTGAAATGTTTCGTTCTTATTGATTTAAAAGTTGGAGATTTGACACATCAGGATTTAGGTCAGATGCAGATGTATGTTCACTATTATGAAAGAGAGTTGATGAATGAGGGAGATAATCCGCCGATAGGAATTGTTTTATGTGCAGATAAGAGTGAATCTGTAGTAAAATATACCTTGCCGGAAAATGAAACACAAATTTTTGCATCGAAGTATAAGTTATATCTGCCTAGTGAAGAAGAACTCTTGCGAGAACTGCAACAGGAGTATCAGGCATTAGAAGCAGAGAAGATAGAGAGCTGAGATAGCATTTGAATGATAATGGATTTTTTGCGGGAATGGGGTTGCACGAACGGTTTTTCTTGAATTTTCGTTGTTTTTGTGGGATAAGATACTAATTAGAACTCACGCTGAGAAGGTTGTACTCATGGGTAAAACTGTTATGAAGTCGAAATCACATGTAGATCTGGGCTTGGATGTAGAGGATTATTA
>CADBMH010000195.1 GCA_902795705.1 uncultured Lachnospiraceae bacterium
CTTGTACTTTTGGCGAAGCCTAGGGTAGACTGATTCAGTAACATCTTAGAGGGAGCTAAACCCACCTTGTGGGCGGTTGCTCTTTCTGTAATCATTATAATATAGTGTCTGAAAAAAATCAATAATATTTTTCCAAATAAGTAGAACCAACGAAAAAATCTCTACAGATATAGATTGATTTCATGGAAATGGATTTAGGCTTGAATGGTAACGATGGGAAGCTTTAGTTTTAATCTAAAAATCATAGAATTTGACAAAATGCATATAATATGTTATGGTAGTAATAGATAATACTCATAGAACATGAGTATAAAGAAAGTTCAACAGAAGATTTGGTCGTAGGGCCCGACCAAGTAAAATAAAAGAAAAGTCCACTGAGAAGACAACTCCTGGAAACAGGAGTTGTTTTTATGTAGGAGAATAATATATGGCAAAGAAAAAAAGATTTATATTTTTATCGAATGAATTTTATAATGCATATCCTGCATCTGAGTATCCTGAAATGGAACAAAAACTTAACAGACCTTATATACAAGTTTATGTGGAAATAGATGGTATCCAATTTGCAATTCCTCTTAGGTCTGATATACACCATCCGCATGTGCTATGGACGGACAAGACGAATCATTGTGGTGTGGATTTCTCAAAAGCAGTAGTAATCAAACAAGAAAACTATATTGATATGAATAAAGTACCACATTTGAGGCAAAACGAATTTGATGCACTACGAGGAAAAGATTATAGGATTAAGATAAAAATGCAGAATTACATAAAGAAATATAAGAAAGCAAAGCAGGATTTAAGTAATCCTATAAATCAAAATCTGGTAAAGTATTCTACCCTTCAATATTTTGAAGAAGAGCTGGGAATTTTTCCCAAGAAATAGACAAACACTCATCCTGATGCTATAATATCCTCATCCCCGATTCGAGAGAGTATCGTTTTTTACGGTATTGCCGGTGTCTCTGTTTTATTTACTGATGACCATGGCAGGAGTAACACACGGCAGTCGGGGTGTTTTTTGTTTAATAGGAATTCCATGAGATGCACGCTCTATATTAATTTCATTTTTTTCAGACCGTTCCATATGCCGTCCTGCATCATATCCGTTGTCACATAATCGGCATTTTCTTTCGTGATATCGCTGGCATTTCCCATGGCAATACCATGTGCGGCGTATTTTAACATTTCGATATCATTGGCGCTGTCGCCGAATGCGTAGGTATTCTTTTTGTCTATGTCTAAGTGATCGCAGATCCATGCGATGCCGGTAGCCTTGGAGTAGCCCTTTGGCATGATCTCTGCAACATTCAGGGGAGTGCCGTCCGGGTTTTTGAAATCATGGATGATCACATCATATTTGTCGCCGAAGGCAGCGATTACCTCGTCGTGTGGAAGAGTCAGGTACTCGACGCTTATCTTGTTGATCGTGGCAGCTTCGTTGGCATCCATAATCGAAATGCAGTCGGGACCTAATTCCTCGCGGAAGGACTCGGCATAAGGAGAACCTGTATAGTAATCCCAGTCGATATAGAGCTTCTTGTCTCCCTCTAAAAAAGCACCGATGCCCTTTTCCTTCATGGCAGGAATCAGCTTTTCTATTTCTGACCATGCAAGATGCTCGTTGAGCAGTATTTCATTTTGAAATTCTATGTAAGTACCGCATCCGGCAACAATCCCATCAAAGCCGATATCTAAAAGCTCCTTTGCGCGGATGGTGGATTTTGTTCTTCCGGTACAGAGAAAGGCGTAGTGGCCGTTTTCGCGAAGCTTCCGGATGCCGTCGATCGTTGAGGTGGGGATTTTCTGCTTATAGTCCCAGATTGTTCCATCTATATCAAAAAATACAATGCTTTTCTCTGTGTTTGTGCCCATGCTGTGTGCTCCTTCCCTTTCTGTATGCAAATCCGGTTTGCTGTGCAGTGGATACATCTTCAAACTTTTGTCTTGGACATTATACTATTTCTTCTCAAAAAACGCAAAAAGGCATTTCTGTAATGTATCGTTGTTCAAGAAGTCAGACTGGAAATCTAACGATTGAAGTCGGTACAGAATCAGAAATGCCTTTTATAATATGATGAAAATGATCATATAATGAAGCTTTTCATACACTGCCTTTCTGTATCACAGATAAGCACGAAGATCTTCGCAGAGTCTTTCTTCGGCGGCGATCAGGCTTTTGCAGAGCTTCTTTGATTCATTGTCCGCATTTTTGTACTGATTCATATACTCGTTTAAGGATTTGATCCCCATATTGCAGCCGTCTGTGATCAGGTCTGCCGCTGCCGCATCATTATCATTCATGGTCATCTTCATATTTGTTTTCACCCATGACATGCCTTTCGCAATCGGGTTTGGTTCCTTGTCCTCCACATGATAAGAGGAAAGCAGGGAATGAATCTCATTTCCGATTCCTTCGTGCCTGTTTCTGCTCTCGGATAAAATAGAGCGCAGCGTAGAGTTTTCTACCTTTTCGATTACCTCATTGATGGATGTGACTGCCATCTTTGCACCGGCATCACACTCCCGCAGTAACCGTATACTGTCATTATTTGCCATCATAGTTCTCCTTTTACTTTTATTCAGAAACAAAACGGGATTTACGGTTTATTTCTGTGATATGTTTAGTTTGGATGTTTTTAGTAAGAAATATACATGTTTGCTGTTTTTTTCCATGATAAAATATCTTTTGCCCTAATACATGGAATATGTTATTATAGAGACATCATATACAGTGTTGCTTGTCACAGTAGAATTTTCATGTAAAAGGAGGAGAACGGTATGGTAGCAGGACTTGTGATTATCGGGATTGTAGTGCTGATCCTTTTGTGGGTAATAGCAGCATACAACGGGTTAGTGAAAAAGAGGATTGCCACAGAGGAAGGCTTTTCTACAATGGATGTCTATCTGAAAAAGAGGTTTGACCTGATTCCAAATCTGGTAGAGACAGTAAAGGGATACGCAAAGCACGAGAGTGAAACCCTGCAGGCGGTGATTGCGGGCAGAGGAGGAAACTACGGAAGTATGTCGGATGCGGAGAAGATTGAGACCGGCGAAAAGCTTTCCCGTATCATTCCGAATATTCTGGCGCTCGCGGAGCAGTATCCGGACCTGAAGGCGAACCAGAACTTTATGCAGCTTTCCGGAGAGCTTTCTTCTCTGGAAAATGATATTGCGAATGCGAGAAAATATTATAACGGAACGGTGAAGAATTACAACATGGCATGTCAGACGGTACCCTCCAATATCATTGCAAGTATTTTCAATTTCCAGACAAAGCGGATGTTTGAGGTGAGTGATGAGGCACAGCGTGAGAATGTGAAAGTGAGCTTTTAGACCTTGTTTTAGACTCTGTCTGCTGTTTCTACAGGTGTAGTTGCAGATTTCTGCGGTTCTGCAGCAAAATGCGTAATCTGCCTTGGTACTAAAGATTTGCAGAAGGTTTTCGGACAGTTCTGCAGAAGCATAGAACAGCAGGATAGATAGAAAGGGGGAGGTGTATGCACAAAAAACTCCGTAGAATTTTTAGTATAGGAACAGTTTTTTTATTGATTCTACTTTTGTCGTATAGCATAGTCGGGAGCGGGCAGACTGTACAGGCAAAGGATGCAAAAGCATATACATACAGCTCGTATGCGTATATCATTAACAGTTATGATGTAAAGATCCGGGTAGGCGAGGACAATATTTATCATATTACGGAAACGCTTGATGTTTTTTTCAATCTGAGCAGACACGGGATTTACCGGACGATTCCTGAGAGATACACGATCAACAGAGCGGATGGAACGAAAGCAAAGGTGGTTTCCCGTGTGGAAAATGTAAGCTGCGGTTCCGATAAATTTTCTCTGTCAAAGGACGGAGGCAACCGTGTTATAAAGATCGGTGATAAAAACCGGACATTGACCGGACAGCATACCTATACGATTTCATATGATTATATCTATGGCAAGGATAAACTGGATGGCGGAGATGAGTTTTATTTTAATATTATAGCCAATCAGGGCAATAATACTGAGGTTCACAATATGACCTTTACCGTTACAATGCCAAAGCAGGTCGAAGAGAAGAATATTGGTATGAGCTATGGTTCCTATGGTTCGAAAAACACGGATGGAATCCGCTGGAATTTTGACGGGAGAAAGATTGAGGGAATGCTCGATGAGAGTATCGTGCTCGGAGCAAACCAGTATGTGACGATGCGTATTACGATGGAGGAAGGATACTTTACAGAAAGACAGATTTTTCCGAAGATGGCAGTGACAGCTCTGGCACTTTGTGTATTGTTTTTCCTTGTTTCTCTGGTGCTTTGGTTTTACTTTGGTAAAGAGGATGAGATCATTGAAACCGTGGAATTTTATCCGCCGGATCATTTAAATTGTGCGGAGATAGCCTGTGTTTACAGAGGCGAGGTGGAGGGAAAGGATATCGTTCCTCTGATCGTAGAGCTGGCGGCAAAGGGGTATTTACAGATCCTGGAGACGAAAAAGAACAGCTTTGAGATTCAGATTGTCAGGGATTACGATGGAAATAATGATGTGGAAAGGCGGTTCATGAAAGATCTTTCTAAATATGGAAAGGTTGTGCGCAAATCCGATCTTAAAGATTCTTTCTATTTGACGATCAATGCGATCAAGGATATGCTGGAAAAATACTGGCAGCCGCGGATATTTATTACTTCCACCAGAAAGCTTCGGTGGCTGGCGATTTTGTTTGCGATCATCCCCTATCCGGTTCTGCTGTTTCAGGAAGTTTATATGAATGAGGGCGGTCTGGAAGATACACTGATTCTTACCTTTTTGCCGTTTGTTGTGGTGACGGTTTGGGCGTTTTTGGTTCATTCGAGAGGTATGGGAATCGTAGGCAGGATTCTTCTTACGATCATTGCATTGGGCTGCCTTGGAGTATCCTACTGGTTTGTAGAGGATGCGCTTGCGTATGCGGGCTTTTTCTATACAATTGCATTTATTGTATGTGTGTTTTGCAATGCGCTTCAGATGCTTTTCTTCTTTATTTTAGATAAGCGTTCGGGATATGGAACGGAAATGCTCGGCAGGATCCGGGGATTTAAGAATTTCCTGGAAACGGCAGAAAAAGACAGGCTGGAAATGCTTGTGAATGAGAATCCGGAATATTTTTACCAGATACTCCCGTTTACCTATGTCCTGGATGTATCGGATAAATGGATGAAGCGCTTCGAAGGAATCCGGATGTCGGAGCCTTCCTGGTATTACAGCAGCAGGGGAACCATGTTTGACTATGTGATGTTCAATCGCGCGATGGACCACATGATCACATCGACAACGACGGCAATGACCTCCAGCCCGAGCTCATCAGGCGGCGGCTCCGGCGGTGGATTCTCCGGTGGCGGCGGCGGTGGCGGCGGCACCGGTTCATGGTAGTATGACAGTTATGGAAAGGAGCAATCAAGATGAAGAAATTATGTGTTTGGCGGAAGAGCTTAGGAATACTTTTAGCAGCCTCTATAGTATTTTCTTCTGCAGAAGGGGTTTCTGTGACGGCATCGGCAAAGGCGAAAGCACCGAAGCTTAGCAAAACAAAGCTTTCACTTGTGGCAGGAGAATCAAAAAAGATAACTGTGAAGAATAAGCCGTCGGGCGCAAAGGTGACATGGAAATCAAAAAACACAAAAATTGCAAAGGTAAAGAGCGGAAAGATAACCGGTGTGAAGAAGGGAAAGACAACGATTACCTGCAAGCTAGTTTATAAAAAGAAGAAAAAGAAGGTAAATCAGACATTGAAAGCGATGGTGACTGTGACGGCGAAAGCTGCAGCAGAGCCTTCGACAACCGCAGTACCGACAATCGCACCGACACCTTCGATGGAGCCGATGCTTTCCGAGACGGGGAGCAATTATTACGATAAGACTTTGGCTTTTCAGACATATGCTGCATATGCAAAACAGCCGGAAAATAATAATACAATCCTCACGAATGCATATGCGTGCGATCCGTTCGCGATGGAATATGATGGCAGGGTATATGTTTATATGACAAATGATTCCCAGCAGTATGAGGCGACGGACAGGAATGGAACCAATGGATATGAGTTTATCCAAAGTCTGCATATTATATCGTCAGATGATATGGTGAATTGGGAGGATCATGGGATTTATCAGATTACAGGGGAAAAGGGAGTGTGTAAGTGGGCGACTACCTGCTGGGCTCCGAGCGCGGTGCATAAAAAAGTAAACGGTAAAGAAAAGTTTTATGTATATTTTACTACCGGCGGCGGTTCTCAGACGGCTGTGGTAGAGGGAGATACACCGATTGGTCCATGGAAGGACATAAAGGGAAGCGCATTAGTAACATCAGGTCAGAATACGACATCCTCCGGTCTGGATCCGGGCGCATTCATTGATGATGATGGAACGGCATGGCTGACATATGGAGATATGATGGATTCAAAATCAAATCATGGTGCCCGTGTGCGGAAATTAAATTCTGATATGATGTCCTTTGCAGGGGATGAAGTAGATATAAAAGCACCACATATGTTTGAGGCGGGTTGTTTGAATAAAATTGGAAATACCTATTATTATACTTATTGCGGAGACTGGCTTGGGGCAGGCAATGGTTACAGTAATTGCGCGATTCATTATATGACTGCGGAATCACCGGCAGGTCCATATACCTATCAGGGGGAAGTGCTCCCGAATTGCGGAGAGGTGTTTAAGACCCGTTCGGGTGAAAGCGCGTATGGAAACAATCATCACAGTTTTGTGTTTTTTAAAGGAAAATATTATATGTTTTACCATACGATGGTTCTGCAGGATCAGTTGTATTGTAAAAATGAATATTGTTCAAAACAGGACAGTGAATATCTTGGCTATCGAAGCACTGCTGTAAATGAGCTGAAGGTGAATACGGATGGAAGTTTTAATATAGTTGAACAGGATTTAAAGGGGGTTGAACAGCTTAAAAATTATGATCCTTTCATAAAAACACTGGGGACAGTATATTCGAACTGTTCAGGAATGGAAGCGATTCATATGGATTATGCCAAGGTTTTGATTACTGATGAAGAGTTAAATCAGGTTTATCAGAAAAAAGAAGGATATATGCAGCTTTCAGATTATGTTTCGGGCAATACTCATTTGCCGGATTCTCTGATGGAACTGACTTTGAATGAGAAGACGGGTAAAACGAAAAGAAAGATTCTTTATAATGGCTATATCAGAACTGCTGATGGTGCCCGTATGGAGGCGGTAGCAAATCCTACGAAATATCAATACAGCTGGAGCATGTTAAAGAATGTCGATTTCGGAGCTTCCTCTCCGACGGCACTTGAGGCAGAGCTTCGTTTTGACCTGAGCGTATCAAAATCAGCAGAATTTCGTGTTACGGCAGACCGGACAGACGGGACGGTGCTGGCGGGTGGAACTGTTACGGCAGATGAGAATGGTATAGCCAGGGTCTCACTCCCTGTCAGTCAGGTCACAGGCGTACATGATATTTATTTTGAATTTGACGGGGCAGTGTACAGCTTTGAAAACTGGAAATTTGTAAAATGATTGTTCTGATTTGCAGATTACAGTATTGAAATATGGAAAAAGGAATCACAGGTTCGACCAGTGATTCCTTTTTGTTTTTGAGAAGCTTTTTTGGTATGATTTTGGGTAACTGTATGTTATAATTGAGCAAAGTGACAATCAAATCTGTTTGAATTGTCACTTTTGAGTGCCACATGGAGCCGATAGGCGACATGTTATAATAATAAATATCGGGAGGAGTTTTTATTATGAAGAAAAACAGGTTTTACCGTGTTCTTGCGGTTATTTTGACATTAACCCTTTTCTTTTCTGTTTTAGGATATGCAGATGCGAATGCGGCTGTGATCACAAAGCAGGCAAAACAGGTTGCCAAAATTGTAAACAAGGAACGTACGAAAAGGAATAAGGGGAAATTGACATTGGATAAGAAGCTGACAAAGTTAGCGAATAAGCGGGCAAAAGAGTGTGCGAAGCTTTTCTCGCATACCAGACCGAATGGTGAGGATTGCTTTTCAATTTTAAAAGAGAACGGGGTCACTTATATGACTTGCGGAGAAAATATTGCTGCGGGACAGTTAACTGCGAAGCAGGTAATGAACAGTTGGATGCATTCTGCGGGACACAAGAAAAATATACTGACAAAGGGCTTTCATAAGATAGGAGTCGGATATTATAAAAAATCAGGTAGTTCGTATAAGTACTACTGGGTACAGATTTTTACCGATTAAAAAAGGTGTTTCAGACAGTGGTTGATTTTCCGCTGTCTGATTTTGTTAAAACGAGTGAAGCTGAGCAATTGAAAGAAATTGTGAAAACATTTGGCTAGATTGGCAAAAAAATATCAAAAAAGGTCTTGACACGACCTTCAAACCGTGGTAAGATATATCTCGCTGACGCGTTAAGGGCGCCGGCACAACCTTGATAACTGAACAGTAGAACAACCCTGAAAATTC
>CADBMH010000196.1 GCA_902795705.1 uncultured Lachnospiraceae bacterium
CATGGCACTGGATTTATTCATTGCGCAAACCTGTGGAGTTAAAACAAGGATAGCTCATAGCCATAATACGATTTCAAAACATCCCCGTGTTCATGCAATCATGAAGCCATTCCTGAACATGGTTACGAATCAGCCTGTGGCGTGCGGACAGGATGCAGGGAAATTCCTTTTCAATAAGAAATTTACAATTGTTCCTAACTGTATTGATGTAGAGAAATTCAGATTCGATTCGGAAGTAAGAGCAGAAGAAAGAAAAAAGCTGGGCATTGGTGATGAGCCGCTTATCGGGAATGTAGGAAGATTTACATATCAGAAGAATCATCAATTTCTGGTTAAAATCTTTGATGCTGTCTTAAAGAAGGAACCTACTGCAAAACTACTCCTTATTGGAGATGGCGAACTGTTGGAGGAGATTAAGAGGCAGGTTACTGAACTGGGTATTTCGAAGAATGTAATCTTTTATGGAACCTCCGATCATGTGAACAGACTAATGCAGGCAATGGATTGTTTCCTTCTCCCTTCGAAATATGAAGGCCTTAGTGTTACAGCACTTGAGGCACAGGCAGCAGGTCTCCCTTGCATCATGACAAACACAATAAGTAGGGAAACAGAAAAGTCGCACCTGTGCACGTTCCTCTCTGAAGCGGATTCACTGGATAAGTGGGTATCTTCAATAATCAACGTATGCGACAAGGACGATGATCGAGATAGTGGGGCAGAAGAAGTAGTTCGAGCTGGATATGATATAAGCAATTTGCCTTTTGTAGTTGAGAAAATATGGTGCTGAAAGCAACAGGAGACTTTTGTAATGAAAAGCAATATTTGTAGTGTTCTTGTGACATATAATAGACTTACAGACCTGAAGAAGACATTAAAAGCCTATGTTGCTCAGACTCTCCGACCGAATTATTTAATTATTGTTGATAATGCAAGTACTGACGGAACAACTGAGTTCGTTGATGATTGGAGCAGTAAACATCAGGATGCTTTTCAAGTAATAGTATTGCATAGTGAAAAGAATCTTGGTGGGGCAGGTGGCTTTTCGCTGGGTATTAAAAAAGCGGTGGAATTGGAATGCGATTTTGTGTTCTTAGCTGATGATGATGCTACTCCGTTTGAAGATATGTTCGAAAAACTCATTGACTATTATTCAAACACATCGGATAAGGATAGTATAGCGGCATTATGCACTGCCGTCATAGATCAATATGGTTTTAGCGGCATCCAAAGAGGGAGAATTAAGAAAGGCATTATAAGTATTGGGCGCGAAAAAATAAGCCAAAAGGAATATCAAGCAGAAACCCTTGATGTAGATCTGCTTACTTTTGTCGGAGCACTTATAAAAAAATCTACTATTCAGAAAATAGGACTACCTTTAGCTGAGTATTTTATTCATGAAGATGACGCAGAGTATTCTACTCGAATCAGAAAGGTTGGAAGGATTGTTTGCGTAACTTCCAGTAAGATATATCATCTGAATGGAGGACTGAACGTAAAGAACTGGGTAGAGTATTATACGACAAGAAATTATATCGATTACATTGGAAGGCATTATCCTTATCGATATGTGCGATATGCAATCTTTGATAAATATATAAAAAAATGTTCTATAGTCGCTTTACTATTAAGACATCGTAGCAAAGAATTCAGAAAAATGAATTTGGAAGCGATAAAAGATGGGAAAGCTGGGAAATTGGGTATTAGTGAAAAGTATTACCCTGGTATCTATATTCGTTGACGAGGAATAATAATGATTCCTAAAGTAATACACTATTGTTGGTTTGGTGGTGCAGAGTTTTCTCCTCTTGCAAAGAAATGCATCGCATCATGGAAAAAATATTGCCCCGATTATGAAATTATTCAGTGGAATGAAAATAATTATCCAATAAATGAAAAGTGTCAATTCGTTAGAGATGCATACCATTACAAAAAATGGGCTTTTGTTAGTGATTACGCCCGATTGGATATTATTTATAACTATGGTGGTATCTATCTTGATACGGATGTTGAAATGATAAAAAAACCCGATGAGTTATTGCAGAGTGGGTTGGGATATATGGGTTTCTCTGATCCTGATATTGTAGCTGATGGGTTAGGGTTCGCTGCAGAACGAGGAAGTACGCTTATCAGAGAAATGATGGATATGTATAATGATATAAAATTTTCGTTGACCGATATGAGCAAGTTTACATGTCCAGAGATAAATACGGCAGTACTCGTAAAACACGGGTTAAAATTAGATAATACATATCAAATCATAGATAATATGAGAATTTTACCGATGGAATATCTATGCCCTATAAATCTGCATAGCGGCGAAAAATATTTTTCAAACAATACATTATCTATTCATCATTTTAGCGGTTCCTGGATGCCCGAGAGCGAGCGAAGAAGAATGAAATTTTTTCAGGGTATTAAAAGAATTCTTCCATCCCCGATTATTAAGGTTGCTCGAAAAATCATGGGAAGCAATAAAGACGAATGAAAAATACGAAGTCAATATATCTTGGAAAGACTAATGCGCTATTTGTGGTCTATTTTTTACTTCTTCTGGTCACTTGTTCTCCGTTGGCCAATGGAAATACATATAGACAGATGCAAGGAATAATACCCTATTTGAATTTGATTTATATCGCATTAGGCTGTATAACGATTCTTAATAAAAACAGCATTAAGCAAGCTTTATTATTCTTTGTAGTTATCGCATCACTGCTTGCTATTAGTTTTTTAAATGGTTCTAGCATGGGCAGTATTAGTGCATTGTTAACGTTATTGTTAGGAATGTATTATACCTCAAATGTTAGTTATACACACGATTTTTTGCGGATTTTTGCTGATGTGGGATTTGTTTATAATCTGATAGCGTTAGTAAAATGCAAATCATATTATCAAAATTGGGATATAAGCCAAACAGGCATTAACCCTAATTTAATTAGCGTAATAGTCCTATTTTTTACTTTTATAGATATTATCTATCTTCAAAGCTTTTACAAGAATAATTTTTCTTTAAAGGTGATAATTTTTCTATATTACATACTGGCGGCAATATGCCTATATATGTATAAGAGTAGGACTTGTATAGCAGCATTTGCATTGTTTTTGATATTTAAATATTTGATATCTAGTAACGTATGGATTAATACAAAAATAGTGACAATTTTCACCTTGATTGTTATTTGTCTTGGAATATTTTTCCCGGTTTTTTATATTAGCGCTCCAGCATCATTAGTTAGCTTTGTAGAAAAAATAACAAACAAACCTTTTTATAGCGGCCGAAATATTATATGGAGTAAGTTTTTCTTGGCTTTGTCAAATCCAAAGAATTTGATAATAGGACCCGGCTCAAAAAATCAGGCCATGTTTACAATGCTAGGAACGAAAGAGTTCTCCATGCATAATAGCTATTTAGGAATAATGCTAAATTTCGGCTTGATAGGAATATTGCTTACGGCTATTGTTATTACTTACCATATTAATAGAATGGCAACGTGCGGAAATAGGAAGATTTCTACTGATCTTATTATTGCTATTGAATGTATATTGTTTATTGGATACGCGGAAGAAATCCTTGTAGATCCTTATATTGTTATGTTTATTAATATCATAATAGGAATAGCGGTACAATCTGATCGAGGAATGCTAGGGAGTTTCTTACATGAAAGTAGCAGTAATTACGTGGTTTAGTTATAACAACTATGGTACAGCTCTTCAAGTATATGCATTAACTAAATATTTGGAAAGTCGCGGTCATGATGTTGATGTAATACAGTATTATCCGAGAAATCTTGCGGTTGATGAAAGAAAAACGCCTATTGTTTATGAATTAGCATCAAAATCTATTCAGAAGATAAAAAACACATTTGATCCCGTAATAATTGATAAATTGTGCGATAAATTATTTGAAGACTTCATATGGTCATCACTGAAATTTACAAATGTGTGTGAATCACAGGCAGATTTAGAAAATTTAAATGGGAAATATGATGCGTTCATATGTGGTTCTGATCAAATTTGGTCGCAGCTTTGTTTTGACCCTCATTATTTCTTGGACTTTGTCTCTGATAAGCGAAGAACTATAGCTTATGCACCAAGCATGGGCGTATCACATTATCTTAATGAAACATACAAAAAACGGATTGCATCACTTGTAAATAACATTAGTTATATTTCCGTAAGGGAGACTACCGGACAACAATTGCTGCAATCAATCACAAGTAGAAATATTAGTTATGTGGTTGATCCAACACTCCTCTTCGATTCGTCTGATTGGAGAAAATACCTTTGCTTAGATGATAATGTAATACACGAAAACTATTTGGTAGCTTTTTTTCTTGGAGATAATGAAGAGTATTGGAAGACGGTTCAGCATTTAGCGATAAGGGTGCACTTGAAAGTTTATATAATACCTTGTCATAAATCTGATTTGTCACGTAGGGGAGTGATATGTCAGAATGTTGGACCAAAAGAATTCGTAAAAATAATATCAGAAGCTCAGCTCGTCTGTTCTGATTCTTTTCATGCGCTCGCTTTCGCCATAACATTTAATAGAGAAGTTTATGCTTTCAAACGGTTCAAAGACTCAAGTAAAGAAAATCAGAATAGTCGTGTCATGGATTTATTTACAAAGCTTGGAATTGATAGTCATATAAATATTAACCGCGATAATCTACCAGAGAGAATCGACTATCAAACAGTTAACGATATATTACAGAAAGATAGAGCTAAATCGTTTGAATTTATAAATGATTCATTAGAGGAAATAAATCATCTACCGAAAGTAAGTACGAAAAATAATATTCGTGAAAAACATTCATTGTGTTGTGGCTGTGGTGCTTGCTACACAGTTTGTCCGACAAATGCTATTTCAATGTCATTAAATAGTGATGGTTTTTATCAATCTTTTATAGATGATAATAAATGTATTTCATGTGGCAAATGTGTCCGGGTTTGTCCTTTTGCTGATGACACTGAATCAGTTGATATAATGCAAGGAAAGTTATATGCATATAAGGATTCTCCAGATATTTTGAGAAATTCCAGTAGTGGAGGCGCAGCATATCGACTTGCTCAAAAATTGAATACCGACGGTTATGCAATTGCCGGTTGTTCATTCAACGGAAATTCTAACGAAGCTGAGCATATATTTATCACCAGTAATGACAATATTAAATTGTCTAAACTTCAAGGGAGTAAATATATACAAAGTAAGTTCTGGTATGTGATAGATGATATTAAGAATCAGTCGGGTCCAGTTGCAATATTCGGGACTCCATGCCAAATAGCCGCATCGCGCAAGTTATTTCATAGCCGAAATGACATATATTATATTGATATTGTTTGCCACGGAATACCATCTCGATTGATGTATCTCAAATATACCCATTTGTTGGAACAAAATTATCATTTGAATTTGCAAAACTCTATTTCAGTTAGTTTTAGAGATAAAAGTTCTGGTTGGCACAATAAAAGTATAATGGTAACAGATGGCAATCAAAAATACGTATCTACATCGAGCAAAGATGTCTTTCAGCAGATGTTTAATAGTGGGATTTGTTATTGCTCTTCATGCTATGAATGCCGTTGGAGATCAAAAAGCGCAGCAGATGTCAGATTAGGTGATTACTGGGGGAATAGATATAGCAAAGATAAAACAGGGATTAGTATGATCGTTTCTCTGACATCAGAAGGTAATGATCTAATTAGAATTCTTAGAGATGTTTCCAATAGACAACTGTTTGTGAAAACACAAATAGACGACTATCCAAAGGCTCAACAAATTAATATTAACCAGCGGCCTATTTTTTATTATGATGTTATGTGCGCGCTTCATAAGAAGGAGAACAATATCAAAGAAATCTCAGATAGGTATGCTTTGCCGATAATTCGATATGATCGAGCATATGTTTCCATAACTAGTATGCTCAGAAAATTTGCAAATCATAAGGACACTAATTGACTGTTGTAAATGGTGAAGAAATGGGATCGAACAATGGTAAATATTCCACGTTAACTAAGAATGTGTTACTGTTTACAATTAGTAGCTTTGGATCTAAGATAATTCAATTTTTACTGGTCCCACTTTACACATCAGTGTTAAGTACGGGAGATTATGGTACAGTTGATTTGATTAATACTACGGTCCAACTGTTAATACCACTCCTTACGTTAAACATGCAAGATGCGGTTTTACGTTTTTGTTTGGATGACAAATACAAAAAAGAAGACATATTAGCTGTTTCGCTTAAGGTCAACCTCTTTGCATGCTTAGCGTTAGGAATAACTTTAACTTTTTTATATGCGTCCGGTGTTGTTAAACTCGATGGAATCTATCTTTTATTTTTATATGTTTCGTATTTTTTGGGAGCAATTTTCAACACAATACAGATGTATCTCAAAGCAGATAACAAAGTAGCTATTCTTGCCATTGATGGAATCATTAATACGCTTGTATCTTGTGTTTTAAATCTATTATTATTACTCGTCGTGAAATGGGGCGTGTACGGCTATATGCTGGCAAACGCCACCGGATTAATCGTGGCTGATGCTTATGCTTGGGTTGTTGGTAGGATTGGCCAAAGTGCACATAAAGGGAATCCACGAAAGAAAATATTC
>CADBMH010000197.1 GCA_902795705.1 uncultured Lachnospiraceae bacterium
ATTCTGGTTGCTGAAAAGGATCTGGGTGCAGCGCTTATCTTTTTTGTGACCTTTTTGGTTGTGTTGTATGTTGCCACACAGAATGGGATGTATCTGCTGGCAGGTTTTTTAGGCGGTTCTGTGGCAGCAGGGATTGCGTATAAATTATTTACACATGTCCAGACGCGTGTGACGGCATGGAAGGATCCATGGGGAACGATTGACGGTGCCGGTTATCAGGTGGCGCAGTCCCTTTTTGCAATCGGAACCGGCGGCTGGTTTGGTATGGGACTTGGAGAGGGGTTGCCGACGAATATTCCTGTAGCAGAAAGTGATTTCATTTTTTCGGCAATCAGTGAGGAGCTTGGCGCATTTTTCGCAATTTGTCTGATCTTAGTAGAGGTAAGCTGCTTTGTTATGTTTGTGAATATTGCACTTAAGATGAAAAGGCGGTTTTATAAGCTAACTGCGGTCGGGCTTGCAGTAGAATATATTTTTCAGGTGTTTTTGACGATCGGAGGGGTGATTAAGTTTATACCGTCTACCGGTGTGACGCTGCCGCTTGTCAGTTATGGCGGAAGCTCTGTGATCAGCACGGTGATCTTATTTTGTATCATTCAGGGAATGTATGTGTTAAATGAAGAAGAGGAGGAAGGCCTTGAAGGAGAAAAGGAGAGCAGGAAACGGGAGAGAGAAGAACGTCCGGCCGGTGAAAGAAGGCGGGCAAGATGACAGAAGAATGCGCAGACAGCGGGAACAGGAGAAAAGGATAGAGGAACGCGAGTCGAAGCGGGGAAATGGGCAGATTTTACTTCTGACCTACGGAGTTGTAATCATTTTCTTTTGTATTCTCGGTTTTTTTTGCCGCTTCATGTTGACGGAAAGCGGGAAAGTGATCAATAATCCATATAACAAAAGACAGGAAATTCTTGCAAAAAAGGTAAAAAAAGGAAAAATCCTTTCTTCTGACGGGAAAGTATTGGCAAAAACGGAAACGAATAAAAAAGGAGAGGATAAACGAATATATCCTTATGATAAAATTTTCTGTCATGTGGTGGGAAGGTCGGTAAAAAGCATGACAGGACTGGAGCGGGAGTTCTGTTATCCGATGCTTTCCTGTCATTTGAATCCGATCACCCAGCTGTCAAATACCTTTCGAGGAGAGAAAAGTGAAGGGGATAACCTGGTGACAACGCTGAATGTGAAGCTGCAGAGAGCAGCGTATGATGCGTTAGGCAGCAGAAAGGGAGCTGTGGTGGCAATCGAGCCGTCTACCGGTAAAATTCTTGCGATGGTATCAAAGCCTGCCTATGATCCGAATACCGTAGATGAGAACTGGGAAACGCTCATCAATGCTTCTGACGATGATTCGAAGCTGATCAATCGGGCATCGCAGGGGCTGTATCCGCCGGGCTCTACCTTTAAGATGATGACGGCGATGGAGTTCATCAGGGAGAATCCGGATACATTTTCTGATTTCAAATACCGGTGTAAGGGAACGGATACATTTTCGGGAAATGTGATCAATTGTTACGGAAAAGAGGAGCATGGGAGGGAAGATTTAGAGAATGCTTTTGCAAAGTCATGTAACGGTGCTTTTGCAAAGCTTGGGACAGAGCTTGATCTGCAGAAATTTAAGAAGCTTTGTGAGAAATTCTATTTTAATAAGGCGCTTCCTGTGGACTTTGAATATAATAAAAGCAAATTCCTGTTAGAGAAAGATGCTGATATGGGAGAAATCACACAGACGGCGATCGGTCAGGGAAAGACTACGATCACACCTCTCTTAAATGCGATCATTACGGCAACCTTGGCAAATGACGGTGTGATGATGAAACCATATCTGGCAGACCATATTGAAAACGCGGATGGAACGGTGGTGACAAGCTATACCGGTGAAAAGCAGGGAAGACTTGTAAAAAAAGAAACAGCCGGGCAGATGAAAAAGCTGATGAAAGCAGTAGTGAAAAGCGGTACAGGATCTTCTTTAAAGAATTTTTCATATCAGATCGCAGGAAAGACCGGTTCAGCGGAATTTGATTCAGAGGGAACCTCTCATGCCTGGTTTGTTGGCTTTGCACCTGCAAATGAGCCAAAGATTGCTGTAAGCATCGTGGTAGAGGGAGCCGGAACAGGAAGTCAGTATGCCGTGCCGATTGCAAGGGAGATGTTTCGTTCTTATTTGGGGAATTAGAAAAAAGCGGAATTAGAAAAAAATGATTTTTGGTGTTGCATAAAATTATAAAAAAAGGTATACTAAAAGGCATAGCAGAGACACACAGGCCCTGAGGAGGGATTGCAATGATTGAGGCAACCAGTTGCGGCGGTGTGGTGATTTTCAGGGGAAAGATCTTGCTCCTATATACAAATTATAAGAACCGGTATGAAGGATGGGTACTACCAAAGGGGACGGTAGAAGAGGGGGAAGAGTACAAGGAAACGGCGCTGCGTGAAGTAAAAGAAGAAACGAGCGCGAATGCCAAAATTATAAAATATGTAGGAAAGAGTCAATATACCTTTAATACACCGACAGACACCGTTGCGAAAGATGTGCATTGGTATTTGATGATGGGAGAGAGCTATTACAGTAAACCTCAAAAGGAGGAATTTTTCAGGGATTCCGGGTTTTACAAGTATCATGAAGCGTATCACCTATTAAAGTTTACCAATGAAAAACAGATTTTGGAAAAGGCATATTCAGAATATTTGGAATTGAAAAAAAATAACCTATGGGGAACTCGTAGATATTGATAATTTCCGGTATTTTGTGGTATGATGGAAAAAGATGAGGGGAGTGAGTATTTTCCTTGACAAAAATGTAAACAGGTAATATAATATTTATATATTTGTGATTGATTTTGAAAAAAGGGTGGATATTCTGTTTGCCGGATGATTTTACTTCATGGGAGAGCAGACGGATTAATGAAATTTTATAGTAAGGAGAAAAACTATGGGAAATAATATTTTGATTGTCGATGATGCAGCATTTATGCGTATGATGGTAAAGGATATCCTGACGAAAGGCGGATATAATGTTGTCGGCGAAGCAGAGAATGGTTTGGTTGCCGTACAGAAATATGGTGAATTGAAGCCGGATCTTATTACTCTTGATATTACAATGCCGGAGATGGATGGTATTCAGGCATTGAAGAAGATTAAAGAGATTGATGCTGGTGCAAATGTTATCATGTGTTCTGCAATGGGTCAGCAGGCAATGGTTATTGAGGCGATACAAAATGGTGCAAAGGACTTTATCGTAAAGCCGTTCCAGGCAGATCGTGTATTAGAGGCGGTTAAAAAGGTTATTGGATAGTTGTTATATAAATACGATACATAGAGACTGTGATTCTATCACAGTCTCTTTTTTTCGTTGATTGACACTGACCGACAAACAAAAAGTTGCGGTTATTTAAAAAAATGAGTAAACCTTGGAAAAAAACAACATATTATCGGATAATTCCGGCTAAAAACTGATAATAAAATTCGACTTTTTTCGCGAAAATTGTGGAAGACTTTCTATGCTTGTAGTAAAAGTCCACAAAAATTGTGGAAAACTGATAAGTTATACACATGAGAATTTTGAAAAAAGCTTTTAAAATCAAGTTATTCACGAAGTTATGCACATTATTAACATTCAGAAAAAAATAAAAATAAGACTTGACAGTAAAATAACGGAATGAAAAATGGGCGTATCTTTAGATTTTAATTATCAGAAAATATCAGAAAAATATCATACAGTTTGCCTTTGAAGGGAGTATGTGCAGGCGTGAAATTGTGACATAAAATGTGTAAAATGTATAAAAAAAGAGGAAAACGACTTGGATAATTGTGCATTTTTACTTGCTTTTGCTAAGTGTGTTGTGTATAATGAAAACATAGTTACTATTCATATATGACTGTGGTAAAAACAGCTTACAAGGGCTGGCTTTTATAAAACAAACAATATGAATAGCAACAAAAGGTCTGTCTCTGACAGACATAGAAAATAGCAAAGGAGTGGTAACAATGCAGTACATTATCAGCGGCAAAAATATTGATGTTACAGAGGGACTGAAATCAGCAATCCATGAGAAGATCGGAAAGCTAGAAAGGTATTTTACTCCCGACACAGAGGTACATGCTACATTAAGTGTTGAGAAGGACAGGCAGAAAATAGAGATCACGATTCCGATGAAGGGGAATATCGTTCGCGCTGAACAGGTAAGTAATGACATGTATGTATCGATTGACCTGGTGGAGGAGATTATTGAACGTCAGCTTCGTAAATATAAGAATAAGCTGGTGGAAAAGAAACAGGCAGCTACGAGTTTAAGTAAGGCGTTTGTTGATGAAGAAATAGAAGAAAATGAGGAAATTGAGATTATTCGTTCCAAGCGTTTTGCAATGAAGCCGATGGATCCGGAGGAGGCATGCATCCAAATGGATCTTTTGGGACATAATTTTTATGTATTCCGTAATTCTGAAACCAATGAAGTGAATGTGGTATATAAGAGAAAGGGAAATACCTTCGGTCTGATCGAGCCAGAGTTCTAGAAGAAATTACGATTCACTGTATTTATAAAAAATAAGCATAGATTTTCTTTTTATCAAATAAGTATTAAAAAAGTACTTATGGGGAGAAAATCTATGCTTAATTATTTGTGGGGAATTATGATTTTGTTGGGAGTGGGATTCGGAATAGCGACAGGGGAGGTCGAGGCACTCAGTAATGTAACGATTGACAGTGCGGGAGAGGCAGTTACCTTATCCATTACAATGCTTGGGATCATGGCAATGTGGACAGGATTTATGGAGGTGGCAAGACAGGCGGGGCTGATGGAGAGGCTGACGGGGTTTTTAAGACCGTTTGTGGGCTTCCTGTTTCCGAGGCTGCCGCGCAGACATCCGGCAGAGGAATATATTGCTGCCAATATTGTCGCAAACCTTTTGGGACTTGGATGGGCAGCGACACCGATGGGACTCAAGGCAATGAAGGAGCTTGCACATTTTGAAAGAGAGAGGATTTTGTTAAGGAAAAAGGGGTATTCCTATCGGGACTGGGAAAAAGTAGAAAAAAAGGTCTGGAAAGAAGTAGAACAAGAGGAAAGGGAGCTTCAGATCAAATATGCTTCTGATGAAATGTGTACTTTTTTAGTGCTTAATATATCTTCGTTACAGTTGATTCCTGTCAGTGTGATCGCCTACCGCGCAAGATACGGGGCAGTCAATCCGGCCGCTGTTCTGGTTCCCGGACTGATTGCCACTTTTTTCAGTACGTTGTTTGCAATGATCTTTTGCAGGATAAAATGCAGGAAAGGGGAACGGGAATGATGGTTTTTTCTTATAGAAGATTACTGTAAATGGCAATATTTTGATAAAAGTTATCAATAATAATGATAGATTTTTTCGGAAAAGGTATTATAATGTATACAGTTAGTTAAAACTAACTGTAAATAAGATACAACTGATATGGAGGCTGTTATGTTTTTAGAGATTAAGGATTTAAAGAAGAGCTTTGGTACAGATGCCAACCGTGTAGAGGTATTAAAAGGAATCAGCTTCGAGATTGAAAAGGGAGAGATCTGCGTTCTTTTAGGACCGTCCGGTTCGGGCAAGTCTACGCTGCTCAATATTATCGGCGGGATCGATCAGGCGGATTCCGGATATGTTTCCATTCAGGGGGAGAAGACTGCGATGATGAAGGAAAAGGTGCTTACCGGATATCGCAGAAAGCATCTGGGCTATATTTTTCAGATGTATAATCTGATCCCCAATCTGAATGTCAAGGAGAATGTGGAGGTAGGAGCATATTTAAGTGATGCGCCGCTTGATATTGATGAGCTTTTACATACCTTAGGCTTATATGAGCACAGGCACAAGCTGCCGAATCAGCTTTCCGGCGGACAGCAGCAGAGGACGGCGATTGGACGAGCCCTGGTGAAGAACCCGGATATCCTGCTCTGCGATGAGCCGACCGGAGCTCTGGACTTTAATACCTCGAAGGAGATTTTGAAGCTCATTGAAGAGGTAAATCAAAAATATGGAAATACGATCATTATGGTAACGCATAATGACGCGATCAAAAATATGGCAGACCGGGTAATCCGTTTAAAGGACGGGCAGATTCGAAAGAATTATTTAAATGAAGAAAAAATTGCTGCTGCAGATTTAGATTGGTAAAAATACAAAAAGAGGATGGAGGATTGTTATGAAAAATCCATTATTAAAGCGTCTGCCCAGAGAGATTTTCGGGGAGTTTGGGAAATATTTAGCCATTTTTCTGTTTATGGCGGCGACGATCGGTTTTGTGTCCGGTTTTTTAGTGGCATCCGGCAGTATGCAGAGAACCTATCGGGAGAGCTTTGACCGTTATAATATAGAAGACGGGCATTTTGTGCTTGCAAAGGAACCGGAGGCGGAGCTGCTTCGCACGATTGAAAAAGAGAAGGTGACGCTCTATCCGGATTATTATTTAGAGGAAGCGGTTTCTCCTTTAAAAAAAGGGGAGAAGGAATCGACTCTGCGTATCTTCGGAGACAGAAAAGAGGTCAATAAGGTATGCCTGTTGACAGGAAAGATGCCTGAAAAAGCAGATGAGATCGGAATTGATCGTATGTATGCGGTCAATAATAATATTTCCGTGGGAGATACGATCACTGTGGCAGGAAAGAAGTTCAAAATTTCCGGTTATGTTTCTCTGTCGGATTATACGGCACTTTTTCAGGATAATAATGATTTTATCTTTGATGCAAAGCTGTTTGGAGTAGGCGTGGTAACGGATGAGGCTTTTGAAGCTTTTGGGAAGGAGCATCTGTTTTACAGCTATGCGTGGAAGTATGATACCTTCCCGAAAAATAAAACAAAGGAAAAAGAGGTTTCCGAAGATCTGTCCGAGGTGATCGTAAAGAATCTTTCTGGAAGCCAGGGGATTCTTTCTTCTGATGTAATGGGCTCTGACAGTACAGATATGTCTACGGAAAGCATTATGCAGATGATGGTTGCGGGAGATATGTTGAACAATGGTATCTTAGAGAGTGAAACGGGACTGGATGTCTTCCTGCCGAGGTTTTTAAATCAGGCGATTAACTATGCGGGCAATGATATGGGGCACGACCGTCCGATGATGACGGTGCTTTTATATGTTCTGATCGTGATCATGGCATTTGTCTTTTCCGTGACGATAGGGCATACGGTAGAAAAGGAGGCAACTGTGATCGGTACACTGCGTGCATCCGGTTATACAAAGGGCGAGCTGTTCAGACACTACCTGACTCCGCCGATGATCATAACCCTTTTTGCGGCAATCGTCGGAAATGTTGCAGGCTATACGGTTTTTGAGGATGTGGCAAGAGAAATGTATATGGGCAGCTACAGCGTGACAAAATATGTTTCTTATCCGAATGCAGATGCGTTCGTTAAAACGACGATCGTTCCTTTGATTCTGATTTTTATTGTTATTTCCGTCTCTTTGTGGAGTAAATTATCCTATTCGCCTTTACAGTTCATCAGAAGGGACATTACGAAAAGCAAAAGAAAGAAGGCAGTACGCCTGCCACATTTTTCGTTCTTTATCCGCTTCAGGCTGCGGATCATTATTCAAAATATCTCAAGCTA
>CADBMH010000198.1 GCA_902795705.1 uncultured Lachnospiraceae bacterium
TCACGGAATACCTCGGCACTCCGTATAAAAGCGAGAGGAAAAAGCCATGATAAAAGCCTTCCCTGCTGTCAAAGGTGCTGATGCTCTGCTCCAAAAGATCACTCACATAATCCTCGATCCGTCCGGTATCGCCGTCAAGTACCACCCTGTATCAGCTCATCCAGTTCCTTCTTCATATCCTCATCCGCCTGCCAGACCATGTCCTTAATGATCTGGTTCGAGGATGTGTTCGCCCAGTACGGTTCCGGAAACTGCTTGTGGTCATCTACAATAGAATACACATACATGATCACGCTCCATGGATTATAGATTTCCGTCTCCCCAAAAAGATATCCATCGTACCAGTCCTTTACCTCCGGAATCCTGTCTTCAATTCCATAGTCAGTAAGCATCTGTTCCGTCTCCTCCGGAACAAAACCAAAGCCTTCTGAAAAATTGCTTCCCCTGATGGAATTGATCATCAGATGATTCAGCCCCGTAAAGATACTTTCCCTGCTAATTCTCAGACAGCCCGTGACCACGGCAAAGGCGAGGTTATCATTTGTCTTTAGGACAGACTCAAAAAGGGAGCGGATAAAATCCACCATCTCTGTATAAAATCCTTTGTAATAGGCATTCTCCAAAGGTACATCGTATTCATCAAGAAGGACGATGACATTCTCCCCGTGATATTTTTTCAAACAGTCGGAAAGTGTTCTAAGCGCAGTGGAATAACGCCCGATCTCTTTCTGTAAGGCTTTTTCGTCCTCTATCTTTTCCTCCGGCACAGGCATCAGCAGGGACTGAAATTTTCCCATTTCGGCATCTGTAAGACTGTCCGAATCTTTCAGATAGATATGACGGTCAAATTCCCCGACGATTTCATCCCTGAGCCTTAACGCTGCTGTCCGGTAGTCCGGCTGCTTTGCCGACTTTAACGACAGCTTGATCACCGGATGCTTTCCCATCATGGACAAGATCTTTTCATCCGCTTCCATGATCCTTTTCCCTTCAAAATACCGCCGGTTGTCCACGACATTCCCGTCGTAATCGTATTCCTTTTCAAAAAAGGTTCGGAGCATCGAAAGGGCAAGTGTCTTCCCGAACCGCCTCGGACGGGTAAGAGCGTCACCTTTCCACCCTTCTCCACGATATCACGGATCAGCAGCGTCTTATCTATATAATACATGTCCTGATCGATAAATTCTTATCGGACAGGAATTCCTTTTCCGCCACGGTATCTCCAAACCTTCCAGAGACCATTCGAAGCTATCCTTTTTCTAGTATGATTCTTTCGCCCTTCTTTTTGGAGCCTATATGCCGAATCATTTTTTTTTCAGTCATTGCATGAAGGGTTCTCTTTACCGTAGATACAGAGCAGCCAAGCTTCTCTGCCATCTCTGCCTGAGTGATATCAGCATCCTTCCTTAAAATTTCCAACAGTTTCCGCTCTCTTTCGTTTGGTTTTATTGGTTCATTTATTGGTTCATTTATTGGTTCATTTTCCGTGGCAAACAAACCGCTCACATGCATCTCTCTATTATGAAGTTCATTCTTTTCATCCTGCAGCAGATTTCGGAGAAATTTTTCCAGATACCCCGTAGTCTCATAAATACCTTTTTGGAGATTATTGTAATTTGCCCGGACAAGTGCATTCCGAAAATACCATGAATGATTCGCAAATAATTGATTATCTGCATCAAAACCAAGCTGCCGCAGATATTTGATAAAAAAAACTGCAGTTGTCCGGGTATTCCCCTCACCGAAAACATGAATCTGCCACAATCTGGAAATAAATACCGCCAGATGATGAACCGTTTCAGCCATAGTAAGTCCATGATAACGGAAAGTCCTTTCCTGCGAAAAATCATAATCCAATGTCTCTCTAAGATTTATCGCACTGCCATAAGCTACAGTATCTCCATCAAGTACCCATTCTTTTTTTGTAATGTTATAATCTCTCAGCTTTCCCGCATGAGAATATATTCCCTTAAAAAGCTCCCTATGAATCGAGACATACTGTGTCGGTGAAAAAACAAAAGCATTTTCGGAAAGCAGTTTGGCAATCCTTGCAGATACCTTATCCGCTTCCTCCGTACCATGTTCTACCCTGTTTTGTTTCGTCTCATAGTAAGTATGAATCCGTTCATTCGCTTCATCTATAGTGATTTCTCCATCAATATTTTTCTTCGCTGTCTCATAAAGATATTCTGACGGCTTCAAACCATCAACATCCTGCAGTCCTATGGCAGCTGACCATGCATTTCCCATCTCCTTACGGGTAGGAGGTAAATCCTTTATATATTCCTCAAATGGATCCAGTTCCATATCTTTCATAGTATTACTATCCTTTCTCTACCTACTCGATCTGACAGCTATGCTCCTTTTTCTCCTTGTCATAATTTATGCCCACTAGCAGTATTTCGCCCTGGTAGTCCTTTAATCCTTTTTCCTTCAAAATACCGCCGGTCGTCCACAACATTTCCGATTTTCTTCACGAAAGTCACCTCCTGACTCACTGATTCCATTCTGCTATGGTAAAGTATAGCATAAGTGCGGGGTTTTTACCATTTATTCAATTTTCTATCATAGGTAATTTTTCAACCGACAGTTTTGATATCGTCTCCATCTGGCTTATCGCCATCTTTCGCAGCATACGAAGTCTTTCGGACATCTTTTTGCCCTGCTCTATCAGAACAGCATTATAACCCGAAAAACATTTCATCTAAATCTTACTACGGCATTTCGTTTTCAGGCACTCTGCTATGTAGTCATAGTATTTAAAAATCCTTCTTTTACTATTTTAATATAACAGGACTGAAAAGTCATTCCCTTTTTTATTTTCCGAACATATCAATCTTCCCATCACCATTCCAATCATACATTGCCATATCTCTCACCTTCCCTTCTACAAAGTCATAGATTATTTTATCCAGGCAGTTGCTCTGTCGGTTTATTGAACAGCCTCTGATGATTTCTGATGGTTTTATCTTATCATCATAGGTGTCCAAAAGTTTTCCCTTCGTACAGAACATATATTCTTTTGATCGTATTTTTTACATGCAACATATTTATGGAACTTTATACCGGAACATACATCTATGATCCAGACTTCTCCATATTCAGGCAAAGAAACAGGGAGCCTCCCATTTGGCTCCCTGTTGTGTTCTTCCATTTTCTTATTATGAAACTTTAACCTCCGCTGTTGAAATCAAGGATATATTTCATCAATCAGTGTAATCAATTCATGAACCGGATAGTCTTTATAATTTCTTGTCACTAATTTTGCATTAACTATGATATTCGTATCAATCACCAGAAGCATATCGTTCTCTCCTTACTGATTCCACAAAGGATTCCACATCTTCCTCAGACATTGGATTTTTTATGCCGTCACTGCGCAAATCCTCAAATATGTCGATCGGTTTTTGACTAAGCTGCTCTACCAGATTTGCAACAACCGACATATCCGTTTCAGACAATGCTTCCAGCTTATCTATCATTTCTGTTGAAACTGTCATATCCTGTTTTCTCCTTTTTCTCAAGATTAACACTAATTTTCGTAAATCAGAAAATCTTCTATCTATAAATTGATTATATCTGATTTTATTAGATTGTCAAATAAGTTATCTCCTATGAATTTCCTGCCTTTTCGAGCTTGCTTCCGGCTTTCTCTCCCACGATCAGAAAGTCCGTCTACATCCCTTCCTGTATTAGGCTTTCATCCAGTCCGCCCCGGTATAGCACATAAAAAAGCAATGCATCTCCTTTCGGTACGCACTGCTTTTTTATGCTCTGATTTGTTTAAATTCTTTCGTCTGTTTCCTGTCCCCGTATCTTTTTCAGTTGATCTAAAAACTCAGGGAAATCTTCTTTTACCGTTTGGCCATTTCCCTCTCGGAAAATTCCTTCTCGGTAAGGTCTTTTATAAAGTCCTCTGCTATCTGCACTTCTTCTATCAGTTTCCCGATAATAATATAATCTCTATGATTCATACACCACCATTTCCTTTCCAATCTCAATCATGGTATCATCCGGCAGCGGTGCATGAAGAAGATCGACCTGCTTATCCAGCATTTCCTCCAGAGCCAGTTTTAATCCGGATAATTTGAAAAGAGAGATATGTTTTGACTGGAATTCGACAAGCAGATCAACATCGCTTTCCTCTGTAAAAGTACCATTCGCATACGACCCAAACAGAATGACCTTTTTGATCGGATACACCTTGGACACTTCCTGCACACTTTCTGCTATCTTACCAAGTGATAAAGTCATTACACAGCCCCCTTCCAATAGTTTTTATAATTTTATTATAAATCCCCTGCCTCCTTTTATGCAAGCTTTTTCTTTCATGATGTTCAGCAGAAAATGGCAGCTATGCCGCCTTCACCAGAAACCGCCTGCTGCAGCGAATCGCTATACTACCCCTTATCATTTCTAAGTGCTGTCAGATCCCCCTCAAGTCTCTTTCTGGCATCATTGTTAAGCTTTCTATATTCCATAACAATATGATACTCCGGACTGTCCTTGTCTCCCTTACAGTCAGCCTCTGAAACAGAGCGAGACAAGAAAAGTGACCATTATGCTTCCCCCTTCTCCTTCGCATCAAAATCCTTGCGGATATTATTAATATCCTCCATCGTTCCGCCGCCATGGTCATCCGGTGCCCGGAACTCTCCTTTTTCCACCAGCTTCAAAAACGCATCTACTACATCTGCCGTAAGCTGTGTTCCGGATACTTCCTTAATGATGGAGACCGCTTTTTCAAAGTTCATGCGCTTTCGATACGGACGATTCGAATACATCGCGTCAAAGGTATCTGCCACGGCAATGATCTGGGCTACACGGGGAATCTCATCCCCCTTTAATCCCTTGGGATATCCCTTTCCATCCGGGCGCTCATGATGCGCTCCCGCACCGATCGCCAGCTCCGGCATGATACTGATATCCTTCAAAGCATTGTAGCCGAGCGCGGAATGGGATTTGATGATCCGAAATTCCTCATCCGTCAGTTTTCCCGGCTTATTTAACACCTCCGGCGGCACCCCGATCTTTCCGATATCATGCAAAAGCGCTATATTATAATACCGCTCCACCGTTTCTTCGTCATAGCCAAGCTCTCTGGCAAGAAGCGCCGTATAGTCTGCCACGCGCCCGGAGTGGCCGTTTGTATATTTGTCCTTCATATCAATGGTTTTTGCAAACGCTTTCACCATCTCACGAATCAGACTTTTCTGCTCTTCCTCTTTTTTCATAAAGACCTTCATCTTGACATGCAGATACAGTCTGACAATCCATGCGATGCAGACTGCCACCAGAATGAATACAAGGATATAAAACCAGATCTGTTCGTAAAAGGCTTTTGCTTTAATGATCGTAAGCTTTAAGGTCTGCTGCTCTTCCCCTGTGGATGTATTGATCACCGAAAGCTCATAAGTATATTTGCCGCCATTCAAATTCGTATATCTGACCGGTTCCATCTCCTTTTTCGAAACCGTTGCCGCCTCCTTATCAAAGCCATCCAAAAAGTATTTCAATTCCAGATTCTGCATGGAATAGGTCAATGCATAGCCGTAAATCTTCACTGTCTTCGCAGAAGTCGGCAGCTTTACTTCATTTTTCTCATTCGGATAATAGCGGACACCATTTGCTTCCAGATAGGGTACATTTAATTTAATCTCATGCGTCTGCCCGAAATAATGATCAATGTTGACACTGCACACGCCGCTTCGTCCTGCTATGTAAAGATTTCCCTCATCATCCAGGGCACTGTAGGCATTACCGGTAGGCACACTTAAAAGACCGCCGGATATATCATATACCTGATACTCAAACTTCTTTTTATTGGCAAGCATATCCTGTGCCCTCACTACAAAAACTCCATAGGACGAAAGGATCCATACATTATCATTTTCATCAAAATAAATATCATAGTTATTCGTATACGGAAACTCACTTACCTCTGTCAGCTCTCCGTCCTTTAGATATTCAATGGAATTTGATGTGATGATCCAGTATACTCCAGCCTTCTCATCCTTTTTGATCCGCAGGATAATATCACTGGTCAGTCCGTCCTCGCGTCCCTTTCGTATGACATTATTGCCGTCCACGACATAGATTCCGTCACCGTCCGTACCCAGATAGTACGCTCCGTTTTCTCCTTCTACGGCGGTCAGGATCACCGTATTGCTGATTCCGGATTCTGAACCGAAGCTTTTTACAATCTTCCCATTCTTAATAACATTCAATCCGCCGTTCGTCGCTACAAGGATCGAGCCGTCCGATGCTAACGATGTACCTCTCGTCTGATTGTCTAAAAGTCCGTCCTTCTCTGTATAACTGATAATTTCCCCGCTTCTTTCAAGGCAGACCAGGCCTTTCTCATTCGTATAAGTAGATATCCATAAATTCTTTTCCGCATCCTCCATGATGCACCGGATTCTCGTATCACCAAGATAGCTCTGCAGCTTATCACCTGTGATCTTATCACCATCTGCCTCAATCTGCAGTCCCGAATCCGTACCGATATAAAGCTTTCCCTCATGCAGACAGGTTGCATTTACCACTCCGCTTTCTAACCCTGCTGCCTCTGTCACGTTCGCAAATTTATTGGCAACAATCTTCATCACGCCCTGCCTGTCTGAAGAAAGCCACAAATTTCCCTCATAATCTTCGATCAGGGAACCGATCGAATCATCCATCGGAAGATTGGAAAGCGCATGAAATACATTTTTTTCATCCAAATAGCCCATCGTATCTCCGCAGATCAGCCAAATCCTGCCGCTGGCATAGGCAATCCGGTTGATGATCAGATTTTTTGTAACAATATCTATGGTTCTCATTCCGTTGAAATTATTCTGAATACTCCCCTGGCAGAATGTGCCGTTGCTCGTCCCCAGGTATACCTGCCCGGACTCCGTTGGTGACGGATAGATTGCCGTAATATTTCCAATCCCCATATCATTTCCATTGTAATAGGCGGTCACTTTTTTCTCTTCGATACAAAAAGCTCCTCCGCTTCTCGTATGTCCGTAAATCCTCCCCTGACTGTCTGCCACCATATACTTAATATAGGCATTATCTAACTGAGGTTCATCCAAAGAATGCAGCTTTCCGTTTCCATCAATATAATCAATCCCCTGCGTCGTACCAAGTAAAATATCACCGTCCGCATCCTCTGCGATCGTGCGCACCGAAGACGCACTGATTCCCTCTTTATAATCCCAATGTCGGCTCGTTCCGCCATCAAGCATCACGATACCATTGTCGTTCGTGCCAACCCACAGTCTTCCCTTATGATCTTCAAAAAGCGCATTAACATTTGTAACGCCGCTCGAAGATCCCTGCCTCTCAAAGTTCGTCCCGTCATAGCGGATCAGCCCGCTGTAGCCGCCAATCCAGATAAAGCCATCACTCGTAGCAAGGATTGCATTCGCATCCGAGGTCGGAAGGCCGTTTGTCGCATCATAGAGCCGTGTGGCATATCCAAGTCCGTTGACCTGTCCACTGATTGCCGCACCACCACCAAGCAGCACCTCGTTCTGATCTGACTCCGCATCCACGCTCCCGTCCGGGTCCTCTGACACACTCTCAACCGAATTTGCCGCCTCTGAAAAAAAGGATACTGCTCCTATGTCAAAAAAAACAGAGCACAAAATGGCAAGCCCCGTCACGCCGGAACGCCAAAAGACCCGCGCCCTCTTTCTATAATGTTTTCCTGATCTGCTAAACATGATATTGCCCTCACTTTTCTATAAATATCCGCATCCACTGCGCTTTTTGTATCCGGTATTAGTGTTATTTAGAAACATTTATACCAGCTAATAAACTGATAAAACCATTTTACACTCATTCCCTGTTTTTCGCAATATGCGAATATACAAAGAGCACGAAGTGCGGGGCTTTGAATGGAAGAAGTGACTGTGAATAGTAACGCGAATATAACGGATTACCTGCCCGTCTGCTGATTCAATTTGTAAAACCTCAGAAAAAATGGTATGATACAGAACAGAAATACATAGATTTTTACAAACCACGAAAGAAGAAGGAACTTAATCCTATGCATAAAAGAAATAAACATACACCAATCTTATCTAAAAATGACCTTTTTCTATGCATCGAAGGAATGACCGCAGGTACGATTGCCGGACTTGTTTCCGCCTTTTACCGTTACAGTCTGACTTATGCAGAAAAAGGGCTATTTTATATTTTAAAACTCATCAAGGGAAATGCACTCTATATCGGAATCTGGTTTCTCCTTCTGGCCGTCTTGGGTGTCGTCGCTGCCAAACTGATCGAATGGGAAAGCTTCGCCGGAGGCTCCGGTGTTCCGCAGGTCATGGCAGAAGCGCGCGGTAAGATGGATGCTCCCTGGCATCGTACCCTGATTGCAAAATTCATCAGTGGTACACTTTGCTTTTTCTCCGGTCTTTCACTCGGAAGAACCGGA
>CADBMH010000199.1 GCA_902795705.1 uncultured Lachnospiraceae bacterium
CGAACAAAGCTTTTCTCTCGGGAAGCCGGTACGAAATCGAATCCGCAATTCCCCTCCCAGGAATATAGCTATAGCCTGATTTTTTCGCCTGTGCCATCTGGTCTTTCCGCTCGATGTGATACGTCCTGCCATCTTTTAGGAATACCGCTCCCGTCTGCTTAAACGTAAAGGGCACGCCCTGGCGTATACATTCCCTGCGGACTTCCTGAACCCAACGGAAATCACAGGACCTTGCTCCAGGTCCCGATTCCCCGCCACAGGTTACGTGCTCGATCAATCCTGTGGCGAGATATTTTTCTATATGGATTGCTTCCAACATTGGCTCGGAGATCACCTCCCGATGCCTTATCGGAAGCTCCAGAAGTATCGGAAGCCTGTAATCGGACCGATCCTGATTCTCACAAGTAGCACAGATCGTCACATGTTCCCATCCATCTCCCCAATCTGGCGGAATACATTCTGCAAAACGGTCTATCCGTTTGGTAATAATATGAAACGAAAGCTCCGGCCTTTGCCGTATCATATTCCAGCATTCCTGCCGCCACGCATCCGCCTCTGCCAAAAAGAAGTCCGATGTCATGCATGCAAAAACAATGCCTTCCTCCGGAGTGACTTTATATCCGCCCTGCCTGTTTTTCTTTAATGGCAGCGCAAAATCCCCCGTCTTTGTTACAACCGAAGCATCCTTCCCGATGCTTTCATCCCGTCTGTATACATAACAATGCGCACATCCGGGGCTGATTTTCTTACACCCATGCCATGGATTCCAAATCGTCATGTTTCTTATTCTCCCTGTTTTTTGCAACCGCCAAATAATAGGGCGGCGCTAATCCAGCAGTAGAGTTCCTGCCCTCTCCTGCCCCCGCGCGGGGCGCATCCGTCCTCATCTCCGTCGCTGCCACCACCGCCTGGTACGATGGCACTGCAGAGCTTTCGCACAATGACAGCATATTCTACTCGGATGTTATGCCGGTGAACAGACCAACTTGAAAAAGACGCAGGATCGAAACCCTGCGTCTTTTGAAAACTTATAAATCTTCGATCATTTTCACATTGAATCAGGTTTTCTCTCCATTATCGTATAAGTCGGCCGACACCTCTAAAAACTCTCTGCTTCCGTCGATGTAATCAGCATAAGCAGCCTCACTATCCTTGCCATGAAAAACCCTGCAAAGACCACACAGATCACAATCTGCTATACACGGAAAGCGTTCCTTGATGTATGCTCTACGTTCTTCTATCGTCGAGTTCTCTATCTTTGGTGCATCTGACATGGCCATACCTCACATAATATTCCTGCCCTGACGGTACTGTTCCATATACTCCGCGTTAATCTCTTTTATCTCACGTTTACCATCAATGTAGTCCTGATAAATATCCCATGGGCTTCCACCACCAAGCCAGCAGGATGAGCAGTTTTCACAGCCACCGCCACAGTCGAGGGAGTTTTTCACTATCTGCTCACGTTCTTCTCTTGTTGTGTCCTTGATCAGAATCGATTTTCTTTCCATTCGCTCAACCTTCCTTATGCTACTGATGCCATCTCCTCATTGATAAGATCTTCATTTTCAGCCATTGCCTTAAGGGTCATTGCAAGAAGCTTATCCAGTTCCCAGCCAAGCTGAGCCGCACCGCGTTCAATCACTTCCCTGGAGCACCCTGCAGCGAATCCTTTACTCTTATACTTTTTCTTCAAAGACTTTAGCTCCATGTCCTTTGTGCTCTTTGATGGCCTCATGAGGGCGGCCGCCCATACAAGTCCTGTCAGTTCATCCGCAGCAAAAAGAACTTTCTCCATCTCGTGAACCGGCTCCACATCTATAGTTGCGCCACATCCTACAGTTATTCCATACCCATGGGAACAAACAGCGTGGATGATATCTTCGCTGACACCGCCTTCTCTTAATAGTTCCGGAGCCTTTAAGCAGTGCTCTTGAGGATAAAGCTCAAAATCGATATCATGAAGGAGCCCAATGATTCCCCAATACTCTGCGTCTTCGGCATAACCAAGCTCTTTTGCATACCACTTCATAACAGCCTCCACTGTAAGTGAATGCTGGATATGAAACGGATCCTTGTTGTACTTTTTCAGTAATTCAAA
>CADBMH010000200.1 GCA_902795705.1 uncultured Lachnospiraceae bacterium
CTCTGAAACCTTTTAATTCTTTTTTATTCGCATACATCATATTATCTGCACGTTCAAAGACTTCTGCAATCTTCTCGTCTTTCTCAGGCAAATACTCGGAAATTCCCGTTGCGATCACCGGCGCATCCCCTTTTTCACGGTTTGCAAGGACCTCTTTCCGAAGCTTTTTAAATAAATGTTCCCGATCCTCATAATCCCTTCCGGTCAGAACCACCACAAATTCATCCCCGCCGACCCGGAAGACCGGACTATGGGAAAAAGTATCAAAAAGCATCTTGCTGGAAGACCTGATATACGCATCCCCTGCCTTATGCCCCAGGGTATCATTGATTTTTTTGAGATTATTTAAATCACAGACAATAATTGCAAATTCTGTGCTCTCTACTCCATGATCCAATCTTTTCTGCAGCTCATCTTCCATTTCTTTATAGGCATTTTTATTCTTCGCACCGGTCAGTTCATCCCTTCTGGCCAGCTCATTTGCGGAACGAAGCGCCTGAAGATACTCCTCCTCCTTCAGCACCTCCTCAGTCGTATTCTCGACACAGATAATAAAATGCGTTTTATCGCTCGACCACATCACCGTAAATCTTGTATATTGCAGCTTTCCATTCACCATAAGCCTGTAATCAATCTTGTACTGCTTTCTCCCTTCCAGCGCAGACAACAAATAATCCCTGCCAAGAGCCGTCAAAACCCTGTCCCTGTCCTCCGGATAAACAAGTCCCTCTGCATTTACGAGCGCCTCTGCAAAAAAGTCTTTCCCGGCCCGCTGCATTTCGAGATTTCCATAGATATTATTTGCCATAAATTCCGCATAGCTTCCATCCCCTGTATCGACATAGTAGATGACATCATAATGGGCAGCCAGGCTTTCGGCAATCTGACTGTAGGTAATGCTGTTTTTCTGATTTTCATTAAAAACCCGCTCCGCAATGACCTCCGCATTGATATTCTCCAGACAGACAATGATATGCTTTTTGTCGCTCGCCCAGATTTCCGTATGGCGCATATGTACCGTTTCCCCATCCACGATCACACGATAAGTAATGGAAAACGTATTTCTGTTTTCAAGATTTTTCAACATCGTTTCTCTGACATAGACATTCAAAAGTTTTTCCTGATCCTCCGGATGGATAAATTTCTTGATATACTTTCTCGACTCTTCGAAAAAATCATCTCCGCTTTCCGGAACTTGAAAATGTTTATATGTTTCTGTTGATGAAAATTCAAAATAATGGCAGGTTTCTATATCAATATAATATAACGTATCATAATGCTCTGCAAGACTTCCTGCGATCTGATTAAAAATTTCCCGCTCTTTTTCTAATTTTTCCGCCTCCTGCTTCATGCGGATTTCCTTATCCACATTCAGGACACCGAAAATAAAATAATCGTCCCCGTCCTTGACCTCTCTGATCAGTCTGAGGCTGTGATATACCGGCTTTCCGCCAATCATCAGGCGGTAGACAATACTCCTCATCCTGCCGCTTTTCACTTCGTTCAAAAGCTTTTCCTTTTGGATATCCTGCTGAAAGATATGCTTGTCCTCCTCATAGACCACCTGCTCAGCATCTCTTGCCATGTTCTTGAAAAAATCATTTCCATCCTTTTCAATCTGAAGAGAATTAAATTCAGGATCAATCGAATACCACTGATATTCATTCGTTTTCGTATTTACATAATATACACTGGAATAATCAATCAGAAGTGCCTCCGCTATCTTATTAAATACATTGTCCCTTTTTTCCATATTCTCCTCCCACTCCTCATTCGGGTATTATTATAAAAAACTGCTATCTTATACTATACCACAAGAGTCCGGATTTTGCACTACTAAGATTTTAACATTTTAATCTGCATTTTAACCTCTGTCAGAAATCAAAAGAATATCCTGCTGTCCCTCATAGTCTCCGAATTTGTCCACTGTCTGTTTTCACCCGTTTATCGCCTTTTTTTACCCTTTGTTGCGGTGTGGTTATTACAACCAGAAAACACTTTTCATCTCACACGATTTATGATACAATGCTTATAAAAACAAAGTACATCACATTCATTGTTGCTATAACAACTTTGCAATAAAGGAGAAACCAATATGGCAGATAAACCAATCAACCCAATCCTCAGCGGATTGACCGAAAGTGAACTGAAGGATATGAAGGAACAGCACTGCATGCGGGGAAAAAAGTATAAAAAAGGAGAACTGATCTTCCATATAGGAGATCAGATCAAAGAACTTGGTATTGTGCTGATGGGACAGGTCATCATAGAAAGCATCGACCTCTGGGGCAACAAAGCCCTTCTAAGCAGCGTCCCGGCAGGGCAGGTCTTTGCAGAGACCTATGCACTGCTAAATACACCGATGATGGTAAATGTAGTCGCAGCGGAGGATTGCCATATCCTTTTCATCAACACACACATCCTCATGCAGTCTTCTTTTTCTGAAAAGAGCTGGCAGCATAAGCTGACGAAAAACCTCCTTGCCATCTCTACCCGGAAAAACCTGACTCTTTCCAACCGGATTTTTTGTACCACTTCCAAAAAGATACGTGGCAGGCTTCTTACCTATCTCTCCGGATATGCCGTACAGCAGGGAAAATCAGAATTTGACATCCCGTTCAACCGCCAGCAGCTTGCCGACTTTTTAAATCTGGACAGAAGCGCCCTTTCCAAAGAGCTCTGTAAAATGCGTGACGAAGGGATGCTGACATTTCGAAAAAATCATTTTCATCTGCTTCATGTGCCAAAGGAGGAAGAAAGCATATGAGTTCCAAAAAAACACAGATTAAAATCTGCGGATTGACTACTCCGGAGGATATCAGGTATATCAACGAAACCAGGCCCGATTTTGCGGGCTTTGTGTTATTTTTTGAAAAAAGTAAAAGAAATCTTTCTGTACCACAGGCAAAAAAGCTCACAGAGCTCCTTTCGGAACAGATCAAAAAGGTCGCTGTAGTCGTTGCTCCTACTTTAGAGCAGATCCGGGAAATCGAGAAAACCGGCTTTGACTATATCCAGATCCACGGAGCATTACCGGAAAGCATATTAAGCGAAATCCACCTTCCGGTCTTAAAAGCCTTTAATATAAGAGATATGAAAGACATCTCTTTTTATCAGACACATCCCAACATCAAAGGATATGTCTTTGATGCCTTAGAACCCGGCAGCGGAAAAACCTTCGACTGGAAGACGGTCTCTGTACTTCCCGGAGATCATAAATTATTCTTTTTAGCAGGAGGGCTTTGTGCGGAAAATGTCACTGATGCGATCAGAGCCGTACATCCGGATGCAGTTGATGTTTCATCCGGTGTGGAATATGACGCTAAACCCGGAAAGGATCCGGAAAAAATCCGGGCATTTGTGGCAAATGTAAGAAAATTGTGATATAATAATTTGGCTTTTTCCGTTGATTTTTTATATAGAACAACCGATTCAGCAAGGGCATCATGACCAAAAATAAACAACAAGGAGAAAAAATTAGAAATGGAGAATAAAAAAACTTTTAAACCCTTTATTCCGGCAGATAAGATTCTTCCGGAATTTACGCCCGTATCAATCATACTGGGACTTTTACTTGCAGTGGCATTCGGTGCCGCAAACGCCTACCTCGGACTGCGTGTCGGCATGACCGTTTCGGCATCCATTCCGGCAGCCGTCCTTTCCATGGGAATCATCCGCGTGATCCTGCGGAGAGATTCTATCTTAGAAAACAATATCGTACAAACGATTGGTTCTGCGGGAGAATCCCTGGCAGCCGGTGCGATCTTTACGATTCCGGCACTGTTTATGTGGGCAAAGGAAAGTGATGCAATCAGTGTTCCTTCCTTTGGTGAAATTGCCATTATCGCCCTGGTCGGCGGTGTTCTGGGAGTTCTTTTCATGGTACCGTTAAGAACGGCACTCATTGTAGAGGAACACGGCGTTCTCCCTTTTCCCGAGGGAACTGCCTGCGCTGAAGTGCTTCTTGCCGGTGAGGAAGGCGGCGAAAAGTCAAAGGTTGTATTTTCCGGACTTGGCATTGCCGCACTATATAAATTTATCGCAGACGGCTTATGCCTGTTCCCATCCGAGATCACCTGGGAGATAAAGCCGCTCCGGACAGGCTTTGGTCTGGATGTCCTTCCTGCTCTCGCCGGTGTCGGTTATATCTGCGGACTGGAAATTTCTTCCTATATGTTTGCCGGCGGTGTCCTCGGGTGGTTCGTGATCATTCCACTCATCTCACTCTTTGGTGCCGACGGCATCATTGCGCCGGCAAAGGATGCGATCAGTTCTCTTGGCGCAGAAGGCATCTGGAGCTCCTATCTTCGCTACATCGGTGCCGGTGCCGTAGCGGCAGGCGGTATCATCAGCCTGATTAAATCCATGCCGACGATTGTAAAAACCTTTTCACACGCAATCAAGGGATTCGGACATAAAACCTCTGAGGAAACCCGTACTTCAAAGGAGCTGCCGTTTCCTGCACTTGTCGCCGGTGTTCTGGTCTGTGTGGCAATGATCTGGCTGATCCCTGCCATTCCGGTCGGTCCGCTTGGAGCCCTGCTCATCGTCGTATTCGGTTTCTTTTTTGCAACCGTTTCCAGCCGCATGGTCGGCTTAGTCGGTTCTTCCAATAACCCGGTCTCCGGAATGGCAATTGCAACTCTTTTGATCTCTACCGCAATTCTAAAAGCAACCGGTACCACGGGCTATGCAGGCATGGCATCTGCCATCTGTATCGGAACCGTCATTTGTATCATTGCTGCCATGGCAGGTGATACTTCACAGGATTTGAAAACGGGATACATTGTCGGTGCCACGCCGCTCTATCAGCAGATTGGAGAGCTGTTAGGGGCTGTGATCGCCGCTGTCGCGATCGGCGGTGTGATGTACCTTTTAAATAATGCATGGGAATTCGGAAGTAAAAGCCTTCCTGCACCACAGGCTTCTTTAATGAAGCTTGTCGTAGAGGGTGTTATGGGCGGCACACTGCCATGGGGACTGATTATCTGCGGTGTCGGCATTGCAATCGTAATCGAAATCTTAGGGCTCCCGGTTCTTCCGGTAGCCATCGGTCTTTACCTGCCGATCTATCTGTCGGCTCCGATCTTTGTCGGCGGACTGTTAAGGCATTTCTTTGAAAAGAAAAAGAAATTTGAAAACGAAAACGAGCGCAAAGCAGCTACAGACAAAGGAGTCCTTTACAGCTCCGGCATGATCGCCGGTGAAGGCCTCATCGGTGTACTTCTCGCCGTACTTGCTGCAATCCCGGCAAAAGACGGTTCTGTCTTAGACCTGATCAATCTGGGAGGTATGACAGGCCGAACCGGTGGTGTAATCTTCTTTGTCCTGCTGATTCTGTCGATGCTTTTCTTCTCCGTAAGAAAAGCGAAAAAATAGCAGTCAGACCATAAAAGACACTTCTCTTTTCTCCTATGAAGCAGATAGTAAAGCTTGGGTTGTTGAGAATCCCGGACATCCAGACAGCATACAACACGGAGGCAACAATTACAATGACAAAGAAAACAAGAAAACTGCCGGAAAACTATATGGATCTTGTCTTTATTCCGAAACCGGAATTAGTCTGGAAGACGCGGGATGACGGCATGGTCGTACTGGACATGGTTCACCGGGGATTTTTTCACGGCATTGCGAGCAAATTTTTTCATAAACCGAAGGTCAGCCATATTGCACTGGATGCACACGGAACGGCTCTTTGGTCTGCACTGGACGGAACCAATACTGTATATGCCATCGTAGAGCACATGAAACAATCCTTTCCGGAGGAAGAAGACAGAATGCTTGACCGTACCGTTACCTTTCTTCATACCTTGCAGGTCAATCATTTCATTATTCAAAAATAATATCAGGAGGATACGACAGCATGAGCACAAATAAACATCTATTATCAGAATTAGAACCAAAAGAGGTATTTCAGTACTTTGAAGAAATCTGCGCGATTCCGCATGGTTCTTCGGATACAAAGAGAATCAGCGATTATCTTGTTGATTTTGCAAAAAAGCAGCAGCTAAAATATATTCAGGATGAAAAAGGCAATGTAATGATCTTCAAAGAAGCCTCCGCCGGCTATGAAAACAGTGCCCCCGTCATGCTGCAGGGCCATATGGATATGGTCTGTGAAAAGGATGCTGATTGTGACATTGATTTTCATGCCGATGGACTGGATCTGGAATTAAAGGACGGGATTATTTCTGCCAAAGGGACGACACTAGGCGGAGACGACGGCATCGCAGTCGCTTATATGCTTGCCATCCTGTCCTCGGATACGATTCCGCATCCACCTTTGGAAGCGGTCTTTACCGTCGATGAAGAAATCGGTATGTTAGGAGCTGCAGCACTTGACTGCTCTCCTTTAAAATCACGGATCATGCTCAATATGGACTCCGAAGATGAAGGATATCTCTTAGTAAGCTGTGCCGGCGGTGTATGTGCTTCGGCTCATCTTCCTTTTATAAAGGAACCAAAAACAGGGATTCCCGCCACTCTCACGATAAGCGGACTTCTCGGCGGCCACTCCGGAGTCGAGATCGATAAAGGTCGTGCCAATGCGAATATGCTGTTAGGCAGAACGCTCTACCAGCTTTCCAAGCACCTGTACTTCGATATCGTTTCCGTAAACGGCGGTCTAAAGGACAATGCCATCCCGAGAGAATCCACGGCAAAGCTGCTCTTCCACAGTGAGGATGACCTCACTACCGCAGGAGAAATCTTTGCAGAGCTTGAAAAAGTATATAAAAAGGAATATCACGGAACCGATGCAGGCATTACGCTTACCATGCAGACAGAAGCTTCTGCAGACAGGGAGTCCGGACAGACTTCCGGCCGCGAGGTCAAAATCCCTGCACTGAACGGTGAAACGACAGAAAAGGTCATCACGGCACTCGTCACACTCCCGAACGGCATTCAGAAAATGAGCCATGACATAGAAGGACTGGTGCAGACCTCCTTAAACCTGGGTATCTTAGAAACAAAAGAAAATGAAGTCAACTTCTCCTTCGCCGTTCGCAGTAATGTCAGTACCGAAAAGGAAGAGGTCGCCGACCGTCTGATTTGTCTTATGGAAAACCTAGGCGGTAATGTAACCTTTACAGGAGACTACCCTGCCTGGGAATACAAAAAAGACTCTCCGCTCCGTGACCTGATGGTTTCCATCTTCGAAAAACAATACGGCAAAAATCCTGTCGTCCAGGCACTCCACGCCGGTGTCGAATGCGGTCTCTTCGCCGGAAAGCTTCCCGGACTTGACTGTGTTTCCTACGGTCCGGATATGAAGGATATCCACACACCAAAGGAAAGCATGGATGTGGAAAGTGTAAAAAGGACATGGGAATATACCTTGGAGATTTTGAAGGAACTAAAATAGGCTCATTTTTTGTTTCCAATCTGCCTTCGAAATCAAATATTAAGCAACAACATAAAAAGGAACCGGCTCCGGTCGGTTCCTTTTTGATTTATTTTCATGTCTAAGCATTTTCCTACAGATGCTTAAATACCTCCGTCTCCTGCTTCAGATTTGTTGCAATCGCCTGGTTGTCATCCATATAATGTGTAATATTCTCCATATCCGCAAGAAGTACCTGTGTGCTTTCTGCGGCATTGCCAACTCCTGTCACACCTTCATCAATGGACATGGCAATCGAATTGATCGAATTTGCAATTTCCACAATCGTATTCTGCAGATTATCCATCCGGTCTGAAAACTCTACCATCACACTTTCAATATGAGTCGCCTTCTCTTTATATTCCGTACCGTCCTTCACAAAGCCCTCAAAGCCCGGCAGGATGCTTTCTTTCATATAAAGAACAAGATCATTTGCATGGTCGGAAAGATTATTGACTGCCTGCACCACGATATTATTGATCTCCTGAATACGGTTTGCTGCCTCATGGCTCTCTGCAGCCAACTGACTGATCTCTGTTGCGACTACGGCAAAGCCCTATCCTGCCTCTCCGGCTCTCGCAGCCTCAATCGAAGCATTCAGTGACAAAAGATTCGTCTGTCTGGCTATACTCAAAATATCCTCTGTCAGGTTATTGACCTGATTGACACTCTTACTTTCCTCAATCGCTCCCTCTAAGACCTCCATGATCTCATTTACTTTTTCTTCGGTAGCTGCCTCGTTATCTCTGGCTGCCTTCTCCATCGCATCCGCATGCTCCTTCATCCCGGATGTGAACGCATGAACGGAGCTTGTCTGCTCTGCCATACCGCTCACCTCGGTACGTGCAGAGTCTGCATTCGCATTGATGACATTCGCATTTCTTGCCATCTCCTGCATCGTCGCAGATAATTCCTCCGTCATCGCAGAAAGATCCGCTACACTGTTGTTCGAAGTCAGGATGCTGTTCCGCACATCTCCCACGACCTCTTCCATTTTGGCCGAATTGCCCGCGATCATCTTAAAGATGCTCTGAAGCTTGCTCATAAAGCTGTTGATACCACTTCCTACCTCTGCCACCTCACGGTTTGCAAGGATCGGCACCCTTCTTGTCAAATCCCCTTCCCTGTTATCAATATCTGTAATGATTCCGTGGATCTCCGTCTGCATTTTTCCAAGCGGCCTGATCACCATGCGGAATACACTGAACAATGTAACGATCAGTGAAATCAGGCTGACGATGACAAAGACGATGCTGACGATCACAGCAGTATTGTAAATGCTTGACTGCTCAACTTTTGCCGCATTTGCATTCTCCTGCATCTGCTTTGACAGTGCATCAATGCTGTCCTGCATCGCATTTGAATACTCCGCAATCGTGGTATTGGCAAGCTCGTATGCTTTTTCATTATTGTTATTTCCGGAAAAGGCTAACAGGCTCGCAATCTCATACTTCAAATTTTCATAATTTTCGGTCAGCTTTTTATAATCGGACTGCCCTGTACTGTCCACATATTTTGTATAGTCAGAAAGTGATTCATCCAAAACCTCCTCCTGTTCATTGACCGTGCCGACCAGTTCGATCATAGTATCCAGATCCGTTGCCACGATATGGGACAGTCCCATCCGGTAGAGATCCTTTGCCTCCTTCTGGATATCACTGAGCGCCGTAACACCGGAAAGATATTTATTCGTAATCTCATTTGCGCCGGAATTCACCCTGCGGATTCCCATAACCGCAACCAGACTGGACAAGATACACACCAGGCCTAATATAAACACCGGTATTAAAATAATAAACTTTGTACTTACTCTTTTTTTCTCCATCATATTCCTCCTCTATCCATGCCGTAAAAATCGAACCACCTGCTAATCTGCCGGGCTCTTTTACTCCGCTACAGACGCAGTCACGCCCTTTACCGTTCTATCCAAAAGCTCTTGAAGCTCCTCGTCCTTGATCTCACCCTTCGCAAGCGTCTCGCCGTACTCCGTCATCGGTGTCCAGAAACTGTTTCCTACACGCTGGAGCACTCCAAACTCTGACTGCGCAAGCACCGCCTGGATTGCAGGAACCTTTTTCACCTCTTCTGAGTTTGCTGCATTGATATTTGAAGGCCCCTGATTTCGCATCTCAAAACGCAGGGTCTGATTTTCTTCATTGGAGAGCCACTCTGCCAGTTTGCATGCCCACTCCTTATGCGCGCTGTATGCATTTACTCCGTACATTTTATATCCGGTAAAAGAAGCCATCTGTACCTGTTTATCTCCCAATGTATAGGTTGGCAGCTTCACGGCTCCGTATTCTCCCCATGCTTCTGCAATCTCTGTTGCATTCCAGATTCCACTGACAGCAGCAATCACGGTTCCCTCTTTGATCTTTCCTACAAGTTCTCCATCCGGAAGATTTAAAAAGCCCGGATTCTTTGCAACCGCAAGCATCGCTCTTGCCACATCAATGCCCTTGACATCTCCCTCGGTCGTATTCCAGTTACAATGATTCGTGACACCGTCTTCATTGATTCCGAAATCCAGACCGGTATTTCCAAAAAATGCATAGGTATACCATCCCGAATCCCATTCCATTGAGAATTTCTTTCCCGCATTTTTGCAGACCTCCAGAACCTGATCCAAGGTCTGTACATCCTCTTCCTTAAAATAATCTTTATTATAATACAGGAAATAGCCATTGTCCGCACTGTACGGATATGCATAGAGCACATCATTAATGCTTGCTGCGTCAACTGCTTCCTTTACATTTTCGGATTTGATCTTGTCAGCATCCGGCACCTCACAGATGGCACCTCCTGCTGCCATGCTCGCCACCTGGTCATCTGCCATCGGAAAAATATCCGGCGCATTATGAATATCTCCGAGCGCCTTTTCCTTTGTTTCCGAATCCGAGCTCTGCTCTAACTGGATATCAAACTCTGCCTGTCCTTTATATTCCTCTTTGAAGCTGTCGATCATTTTATTCAATACTTCAAAATTCGTATCCTCCGACCATATCTTCAAAGAAACCTGCCCATTATCCTTCTGCTCTGACTTTTCCACCTTCTGTGCAGTTTCTGTTTTCTTAGTGTCTGTCGATTTTCCGCACCCCGTAAAAAGGGAAAAACACATCAAAACCGCCGCTGCTTTCCATACTGCTTTTTTCATACCGTTCTCCTCTCATTTTCTTTTGTGAGAAATCGTGTCCCCACCATTCCCCTTAC
>CADBMH010000201.1 GCA_902795705.1 uncultured Lachnospiraceae bacterium
CAACCGGTTATCATGGATGTAGCTTAACAACAGTTTTCTCTCGGCTTCCATTTGCAAAATAGCTTCCTGTTTTGCTCTTTCTTTTTCCGCAGATTTGTCTGCAATCGCAGAGCGGTTTATCTTTTCCCTATACGACCTCACCCGGGGCTGAATCTGTACCACATACGGTGATTCTTCATATACGCCGCTATGTATGCTTTCCGTCTTCCGAATTACTTCACCCTGCAAATGCAGAGACTTCTCCATTCCGAAAACAACGGCAGAAAAGCAGTGTGCTTCTTTTAAATCCTCACACCTTGCAAACATCTGCGCCAGCTTTGCATATTCTTCCTTCCGATTAATTCCATGATTACTGATTTCCGTAATCCTGCTCGCATATCTTGTAATTTTCCTGATAATTTCATTGGTTGTCTGAAAAATCTGATTAATTTCGGCTTCCTTTCCGTCCCTTGAAATAAACCACTCCAAAATACTATCCCACTTTCCGGACACATTTTCCCGAATCTGCTTCTCTCCAATCTGCTCCAACTCATTTTCCAATCTCGGGATCGTCATTTCAAACATTACGATCCGTCCTAGCTGCTCCTCCATATAGGACATATCCATATTACGAATACTATTTTCTATCATGCCGGCATTCAGCTGTAAACTCTTAACAAAGCCGCGTAAATATTCTACCAGCCGGTCCTTAAATGCTAAAAAGGCTTTTGTCTGCATCATTTCTTCCGCTTTTACACTATTTAATGTCCTCATGTAATCCTTATAATTTTGATTCAATCTTACAAAATCATTGTTCAAACTGTCCCACCAGCCATAAAGCTGTTCTGCCGACTTGCCGGACAAATCCGGTATTTCTGAAAAATACTGCCTGAGCCGTTCCAATAAGGTCGGCTCCAAGGAAGCTCCCTCCACAAATAAATTTTCCAGATGCAGAACCATTCTCTCAATTTCTACCGCATACTCTGACAACTGGTATCTGAATTTTTTGTTCTTAAACTCCTCAATGGAGGTCACTCTTCTAGTGTCCTGTATGGTCAGTAAATTCCCCCATGAAACCAATGTATTAAGATCTGCCTGGCATTGCTCCATCGTATATTCCGCAAAATAAGGATCTTCAATAAGTTCCTCATATACTTCTTCCTGATACATCCAATACTTTAGCTTTTCATAGGATAAGTAAAACAGGCGGATAATCGAACGATACCTGCCTGTATTTTCTACATTTAGATAATTTGCTTCCTTTAAAGGCTTTGTTAATTTCTCCGTGATTTTCATTTCGATTTTCCTTTTTTTCTATTTCGGATTGTTTATATCCTTTTATCAAAAATTTTCTTTGCCAAAACGACCATCTTCATGGCTAATTTATATTTCATTTATATATTAGACGAATTTCTTCTAATAATCAAGCCTGTTATTTTCTCCATATAACTTTCCCCTTCTAAATCAGATAATCTTTCACAAGCTTTCTATGATACAAAATCATAAAAATAAGAGGTACAAGCAGACAACCACATTCAATCAAGGCATATATCAGGGAATCTCCAACAACCAGTCCGCCAATCAGTCCAAGTGTAATCATGCCCCATTAAATACTCCTCATCCTTTTCATTCAGATAGGCATAAAAGCCAAGTCCCAGCAAAAGATTGTCTTTCGTTTTCTTTTCATCAACCATTTTGTATAGTTTATTTTCTGCCTCGTTGATATTACCCCTGTCTATTTCTTTCATCAAATCATCAAGACTTTCCTCTGTTTTCGTTTCTTTTATCAGCTGTTCCATTTCAGATTCCATATCAAGATGAAAAAGTAGTTTTAATGCCATTCTTATCATTTCATGGATCAATCGCATAATATAATCCTGTTCGAACATTCCATTCTCCTTTCTGCATTGTCGATATTTCGCAGAAAAAATCAAGGATTCATTCAAACCATATCGTCTATTAACGTCGGACGCGTGCATCTTTATCTGCTTTCTGAAAATCTATTTTTTCAATTTTCTGATTATCTTCATAAAAACAACATATATTGCCCAGAGAATCATAAAAAACAATTCCCGATGTCGGAACTGCTGCAAAGCTGACCGATAAAGCAAATAACACTAAAACCAGCCGAAACCATGATTTCGTTGTTCTCATATTTACCACGCTCCTAAAATCCCCATCGTTCCAAGACTATTCATTGTTCCGGATATTTTTCTTAAATTTTTGCCCATGTCATGCATTCCTGCATACCCACTATCTCCGTATTGGAATTTGTCTTTTTACCCTTCTTCGTACTTTATGTCCTTAATTGAATTGAACACTAATTGGTTTGACTGCTAATGTAAAATATCCAACTAATGCCGCATCTTCATTTGTAAAAACCAGATAAGTCACCGATTGATTTTTCTTAGTAATTCTATCGATTGTTCTTTCAAAAATCTCTCTACATCCGAATTCTTGTCACAAAAAAACTCGGAAAGGAGTTGCCGCAACTCATCCTCTCCGAGATCTTTATCACCTTTGGCAGACAAGTATTCACAAATGTTAAAAACTGTTACATCATTAAGCATTTGTTTTCTTCCTTTTTGCCATAAAATTCTTTATTTCTTCTGAGCCATGTAAATGCGTAATCCTTAAGTCAGGTGTTGGCGCTCTGTGAAGAGACTCCTGATAGGATTCCTCAATGGCATTAGCAAACTTTTCTACTTGCTTTTGACCGGAAACAACAAAGTTCTTAGTTATGCTTGAAGTTGCCATATCTAACACCCCCTTTTATAAGTATGGCTCACACTTAATCACAGTATTCCTTATTTATATAATATAGGCAATCACCTTTTTATGCAACTCCCAATTTCTCTTCTCAAATCATAAAACCAGATACTTACCGGACAAGCTCCTTTCTTGTTCTGATTTCATTATAAACACTTCTTACAATCCCGATCTAATAAAATCCCTGCACCCTTTTCCGTATTTCCTGACCATTCTTCCTAAAGCTTCCCGGTTATTTTCCTGATGGACAGCCAATATTCTCCGGATCATATCATCTTCCCATTCCTTGAATTCCGCCGTTTCTTTTTCACAAGCATCTTCCTCTGCATCTGTAGAATCTGATTCCTATCAAAATCAGGATGTTCCAGAATTGATTTTATTTCTTTTAGCGAAATTTCAAATTCCCGAAAGAATAAAATCTGCTGTAATCTTTCCAGTGCCTTATCATCATATAACCGGTAACCAGCTTCATTTTTGCATGTCGGAGGCAACAATCCGATCTCATCATAATACCTGAGTGTCCGCGTACTCACTCCTGTAAGTTCCGCAATTTCCTTTACTGTGTGCATGGCCCTCTCCTCCTGCATATTCTTTGCTTTTTACCTGATAGCTGTCTGTGGCATTTGCAATCTATACCGCCCACAGATCACTTTAAACCATTACGCACCGTAAAGGTCAAGTATTTTTTCACCTCCCCAATTTATCTTCCCATTCTGCTTCTTTAAATCCCACCAGAACAAGATCATCACGAACCACGATCGGGCGCTTTACAAGCATTCCGTTCGTAGCCAAAAGTTTCAGCTGTTCCTCCTCGCTCATCGCCGGAAGCTTGTCCTTAAGCTTCATTTCTTTATACAGAAGACCACTGGTATTAAAAAATCGTTTTAACGGAAGCCCGCTTTTTTCATGCCACTCCTTCAATTCATCATACGACGGATTCTCCTCCACAATATGACGCTCTGTATACTTTACATTCCGTTCATCGAGCCATTTCTTACTTTTCTTACAAGTAGAACATTTTGGGTAATGGATAAATAACATTTTAAAATCTCCTTTTCCTGATTTTCATTTCATTTTTTATATGATTTTAAACTATACTAAAGCAAGAGAGCCGGATTCCTCCGACTCTCTCAAATATACATCCGCAAATGCATACCCCAATTCGTGCCTATAATATACAACAAATCAGCAAATAATGCAAGTTTCACATGATTTTTAATTAGAATTATATCGTCTTGAATTATCTTCTTCTCTTTCATTTCCCACGCTTTGCAAAGTCTGCAGTAATATCTTCATCCCAGCCGCTTTCATCCAGGCATGCCTCTACCGCATCCATACCGGAAGCCCGCATGACAGAGCATACCGCTCTTGATACCCCTTCATAGACAGTAGCTGTACCAAGCTTGTCATGCACATAATTCACAGTCCTTTCTTTTCGTATTCCAAATCTCTGCGCCTCCACATAGGAATCAATATTGGCACCGATAAAAATGAATTCCCAGCCGTACTTTTCCTGCTGCCGTTTCACCATCTTCCTGATCCGGTCATAGGAATACCGGCTGCTCGCATTTTCCAACCCGTCTGTCGTAATCACAAATATCGTCTTTTCCGGTCTGTCCTCTTCCCGTGCATACTTGTGAATATTTCCGATATGATGAATCGCACCGCCCACCGCATCCAAAAGAGCAGTACATCCCCGGACATAATACTCTTCTTCGGTTATTTTCGCTATCTCGTCAATCGGAACTCTGTCATGCAGCACCTCACATACATCATCAAACAAGACTGTAGATACATACGCCTTCTCCCCCGTTTTTTTCTGCTTTTCTATCATGGAATTAAAGCCGCCGATCGTATCTGATTCAAGCCCTCCCATAGAACCGCTTCTGTCCAAAATATAAACAATTTCCGTCAACTCTTTGCTCATAATCATTCCCTCCATTTCCAAATCTCTGCCTCCCTGCCGGACTGTCAGAAAGCGTCTCATACAAACTGTAATCTACAGCATTCCGGGTGCTTCTGCAGTGCTAAGGTGTTTCCCAGTTGCAAGATCATCATAACCCAAAAGCAAAGAAAAAAGGTCAACCCGAAGGCGACCTTGATTATTTTTGTTTTAGTTATATTTATAAAAATGTGACTGTGATTAGAACCTGCTTTATGCCTTTGATAATGGATCCTGTCCATAATCAAAAAGTACAATATCAATTTTTAATACATTATAATCCTTCTTTCTGATAAAATACTCCACAATAATATCTGTCTGTGAAATCGGAGAAAGCGCATATCCGGCAATACGAAGAAAATCCACCGTTTCATCCAGATTCAGCCGCAGCCCCACGGCAAGCGCAAGCATCTTTTCCTTAGACGGTTTTACCTTTCCGTTCAAAAGCTTCGAAAAGTATTGCTTTGAAATATTTGCTGCAGCATAAACCTCTGAATTTTTAAAGCCCTTTTTATTGATCAATTTCTGTAAATGCTTTTCAAAGGATTCCGTATAAATCTCCTTTAAAGCCCCCTCCAGATCTTCCTCAGTTTTTCCGAAGGTCTCCTCCGGAGCCGATTGTAATTCTTCCAAAAGCTCAGGTTCTATATTCTTTCCTTGTTCCGAAGCGCCGGGCGAAGATAAAAAATTCTGATCCTCAGATGCTGCATCTTTATAGCTTTCCGTCCCCATACCTTCTCTGCGCTTTCTGTTTCTGAACAGACCTTTTCGAGAAACAGGAAGAACAGTGGCAGAAGAAAATACAGCGCGCACAGAAGCATCGCGCTTATATTCTTCCTGCACGGTTTCTCGTACATAATTATCATCCACAAAGCTTGCCACTTCCTCTACAAGTTCACCGGAAATTTTAACCGATTCCTTCTCAAAGACGGCAAGCATGATCTCCATATCATGTTCTTCCAGAAATTTTGTGAATGCATCTACGGCAATCTGAATCCCTGTCTTTTTCGGAAACCTATAGGCTCCTGTGGCAAGAAGCGGAAAAGCAACAGATGCACAGCCATGCTCATATGCCAGCAAAAGCGCTTTATCATAGCATTCTCTTAAAAGCTTTTCCTCACCCCTGCTGCCGCCCGTCCACCATGGACTGCTTACATGAATAATATACTTTGCCTGCAGAGCAAATGCATCTGTAATTCCCACCTCTCCCGGTACCAAACGACCGATCTTCTCCCGCTCGGCAAGGAGCTTTTCTCTTCCGGCCGCCTTATATATCGCAAATTCCACACCGTCACCGATAGTGACCTCCGGATTCGCGGTATTCACGATCGCATCTGCCTTAACCTTTGTAATATCATTTCGGATTATCTGAAACGGCATATTTTTCCCCCTTTCGCTGCTCCCTTGCCGCCATCCATTAAATGCAAGCTGACAATCTCCTGCTCAAGCTTTACATCATTCGACAACATATAGCTGACTACATCCCCATATAAAG
>CADBMH010000202.1 GCA_902795705.1 uncultured Lachnospiraceae bacterium
CTTTATGGTATGCATATTTACAACACGAACCGAATAACCCTTTTCCTCAAGAAGCTCAGCAGCAGAAAGCGCAGCCTTTACCATAGTTCCATTGGCAATCAATGTATATGTTTTTTCCCTTTCTGCAGATGCATCTATTTCTTTCATGACAATCGCTTTTCCGATAATAAATTCATAATCCTCATGGTACAGGGAAGGACAATTTGCATCATCCATCAATCGAATATAAACAGATTCCGGATAACTTAAGGCAGCTGACAACACTTTTCCTACTTCTGCTGCATCTGCCGGAGAAACCAACGCAATCCCCGGAATCGAGCGCAGCACACCAAAATCTTCAAAACAACAATGAGTAGCTCCTAATGTACCAAGCACAAGCCCGCTTGCCAGACCAACTAGAATCGCTTTCTGATGCATATACCCAAAATTCACACGAATCTGCTCCAGACAGCGCATTGTCTGAAAAGGTGCAAATGTAGTTGTTATAACCTGATATCCCATACTGGCATATCCCGCAGCAATGCCCATCATATTCTGTTCCGAAATTCCCACATCCAGATACTGCTCCGGAAGAGTACGGATATACCGGTTTAAACCCGCGGAAGTAGACACATCTGCCGTTAACAACCTGATTTTATCATTTTCCTTTGCTTCATCTAAAGCAGCCAGTCCAAAAGCTGCTCTTTGTCCCGCAACGGACCAGCGTCTTGCCTTCTTTTCTGTCCATTGAAAAGCAGCTTGTCCCATTTTTTGGTCCATAACCTTCTGAACATTTTCCTGTGCCTCTTGCTTCACCGATTCCAACCAGTGTTCTTTCCACTGATGTATCTGATCCACACAAGGTTCCAATCCCAACTCCCGCATTCCCTGCTCATATTCCTCTTGTTTCATAGATGCATGATGCCATGCATTATCTCCTGCACTAAAAGAAAAACCATATCCCTTTACAGTATCTGCTACAATAGCACGCGGAACCCCCGGTATTCTCTCTGCATAAAATGCTTCTGAAATCTCTGAGATATCATGTCCGTTTACTGAGATGACATCCCATTCAAACGCCCGTAGTTTTTCCGCAATATCCCCAATATCCATAATATTTTCTGTCGGACCGCCTAACTGAAAATGATTTCTGTCAATAATCACGGTTAAATTATCAAGCTTTAAGCGAGGAGCACTTAAAAAGCTCTCCCAGACCTCCCCTTCATTGCATTCTCCATCTCCAAGCAAAACATAGACACCAGAGGGCAATTCCTTTTCCTTTAACGCTAAAGAAAGTCCGATTCCGATTGCCAACCCCTGTCCCAGACTTCCGGTAGAATATTCAATCCCCTTTCGTACATTCCTGACAGGATGTCCCAAAAGAAAGCTTCCCGACTGCTCAAATCCGGTTAATTCCTCTTTCGTAATATATCCTCTCTCACATAGTGCCGCATAGTATCCTAACACCCCATGCCCTTTGCTCAAAATAAAACGATCCCTTTCTTCCATTTCAGGATTCTCCGGATCTAAATTTAATACCGCTCCATATAAAACCGCTAATATATCAATCGATGATATTCCACCACCAAAATGTGTTGCATCTGGTGATGCCGAAAGAGCCATAGTCAGCGCATCTGCCCTCATATTTCTTGCAAAAAGCTCAATGTCCCGTATATCTTTATCCATAATCCTTTTCCTTTCTCTCCTAATTTAGCATACCACCATCAACACGCAGCACCTGTCCAGTAATAAAGCTTGCCCTGTCCGATGCAAAAAATGCCACAGCATCTGCAATTTCCTCCGGTCTTGCTTTTCTCTTTATAATCAGATGTGATAGATTCTGCTCCTCTAATTCCGGTTTCATCATCTGTCCCATATCTGTATCTGTAAGTCCAGGTGCAACTGCATTTACCCGGATATTATGGTCTCCAAGTTCAATAGCCATACGCTTTGTCGCTCCTATCAGCGCTGCCTTTGCAGAAACATACTGAAGCATCCCCGTATTTCCATCCAACCCTGCACAAGACGTAATATTGACAATACTTCCCTTTTTCTTACGACACATGGTACGCGCCAGATATTGTGTAAATTCAATCTGAGCAAAAAAATTGACATCAAATTCTTCCTTCATTTCTTCAATACTCGTCATTTGAAAAAGCTTAACGGAACGCAACATTCCTAAATTATTCACCAGAATATCGATATCCTTCGTAACACTGAAAATTTGTTTTACGCCGGCACGCATCTCATCACTATTTACTGCATCAAAATAAACAGGGTATATCTCAACCCTGTATTTTCCAGACAATTCTTTACAAAAGTTTTCAA
>CADBMH010000203.1 GCA_902795705.1 uncultured Lachnospiraceae bacterium
TATAAATAAAGCAATAATAAGGTCAAGGCTTTCGCATAATAGGCCTTCTATTAATTATTTGGCTCCAGGTAGTGAGACATCGATTCTCAAAAGGGAAAATGAAAAGAAACGGCGTCAGAAAAGTATACGTAAACTGTTTTCTGAAATTGGTGGACTGGTAAAACTGATTAAACCGTGCTTTTTGATGTCTCCATTAAGTGTCAGTACATTCATTGATTCGGATTCAATTCATTTTGATGTTGTAGTTTTTGATGAGGCATCTCAGATTTTTCCACAGGATGCAGTTGGCTCAATCTATAGAGGGGATCAGCTGATCGTTGTCGGGGATTCTAAACAGATGCCACCTAGTAATTTCTTTAATTCTGTTTTAAATGATGATTTTGAATCAGCTGATGACGAAGATTATGATGATATAAACGATTTTGACTCCATTTTAGAACTATGCGCCAGTACTATGCCGGAACAACGTCTGCAGTGGCATTATAGGAGTAAATATGAGCAACTAATTGCTTTTTCGAATAATTGTTTTTATGGCGGTTCACTCATTACGTTCCCATCATCAGAGACTGATAAAAAAGGCATAGGAATCGATTACTATCATGTTGATGGTACCTTTGATAGGAAGAATCACACTAATGTTAGAGAGGCAGAATACATTGTAGATCTTGTATACCAGAATATTAAGGAACACCCGAAAAGAAGCTTGGGTGTTGTAGCGTTCAGTGTAGCACAACAGGGACTTATTGAAAAATTACTTTATGCCAGGAGACAGGAAGATTCAACGTATGAATACTTCTTTAAGGATGATGTTAGAGAACCGTTCTTTATTAAAAATCTAGAAACGGTTCAAGGTGATGAGAGAGACACTATTATATTCAGTATAGCCTATGGATTTGATAATCAGGGACGATTCTATCATAATTTCGGCCCTATCAACCATAATGGTGGAGAGCGAAGATTGAATGTTGCGGTTACACGAGCTAAAATTAATGTTCAGGTTGTAGCTTCTATACACTATAGCGACATAGATTTAACGAAAACGGCTGCTGATGGATCTCGTCTTCTAAGAGAATATCTTGATCTTGCTGAAAATGGTGATATAGCATTAAGGCGTTCAATTGATGTCGCAAGCAATGATGAGTTTGATTCGGATTTTGAGATGAATGTTTGTGACTTTATCCGTTCCAAAGGTTATACAGTTGATACACAGGTAGGGTGTTCTGGGTATCGAATTGATCTTGCGATTAGAAAACAGGACTCATCTGATTATGTGCTTGCTGTAGAATGCGATGGGGCAACATATCATTCATCTAAAAATGCCAGAGATAGAGATAGATTAAGGCAACAGATATTGGAAAGTATGGGTTGGCATTTCTACAGGATATGGTCTACTGATTGGTTTAGGAACAGAATAACCGAGCAGGAGAAACTTGTAAAGGCTATTGAAAATTCTTTTATTACTATTGCGCCTGTTAAGGAGAATAGTAGTAAAAAAAAAGAGGAGTTAACATATGAAGAACCGGTGAGTAACAGTTTTGATTTTGCAGAATATAAAACTGCAAATATTATAACTCTCTCTAAAATCAGGTGGCGTTCTTACGAAGAACTTATTAAAAGCGTACTTAAAGTTGAAGGGCCAATGTCTGAAGAACTTTTGCTTAAAAGAACTGTATGGTATTTCGGGAGAGAAAAAGTTACAAATTATGTTTGGGAAGAATATTTGTCGTGCAAACCACATCTTGTTTCATATGGCATTAATGAGAAAGATGGATTTCTCAATCTTAAAGAGAATAACGCAATACGTTTTAGATCTGGTAAAGCATATGTTAGAAATGTTGAAGACATTTATCCTGCTGAGCTAGCAGCGGGAATGCTTTCAATTCTCAAGCAGAATATTTCTGTGGATAAGCAGAGCTTATATAAGATTTTAGCAGAGCAATGTGGATATAAACGGCTTACTGATAAAATGATCCACTATTTTGATAAAGCTCTTCAAGTTGTAAAAAATAGAGTAAAAATCGATGGAGATATTTTGACTTTCATATCTCAATCATAGAGCGATTATAGGAGAATATAAACAATGGCAGCATTGATTTGCGATATATGTGGTGGAAAACTTAAAGTTGGTTATGGAGGAGTAGTTGTCTGCGAGTCTTGTGGTATGGAATATACCAAAGAAAGAATTCGAGAAATGACACAGGGAGTGGGTAGTGAATCACTATCATTTGATTCATATAACCCAGATACAGTAGCATACGATGTAGAAGAAAACTCTATTGGAAAGTGGAGAACCATTGCATCTGAAGATTTTGATAATGGTAATTATGATGAAGCATATAATTACTATTTGAAAATTCTTGAGACAGAACCTAATGACTATGATGCGACTTGGCATAAAGCTTTTTGCTTAGGATGGGATGCTACAGTGGATGAACCGAAGGTCTCAATAGTAGTTGGTGGCATAATAGATGCTATTGGGAAACTGTATTCGGGGCATAATGTGACTGAAACAGAAGAATATGAACAGATAACAGGTATGGTGTTAATGTATGATGAGTGGTCACTTGCTGTTCAAAAATTGGCATTTAACTATGTTTTTCCTGAAGAAGATGAGGATTATGACATTACAGTTTCTATGGCACGACAATATTACAATACTATTCAAGATATTGCGCTTGGATTTAAAGGCGTTTTGAAGAGTATCCCTGAATCATATTACTTGACTATGTCTGAAGATAGGTTGACTGATTTCTTTGAATATATAAACGATTTATATGATGATTATGAAGGTCATATGAACTTTGACGTGTTTATTAGTGATTATGACTATTATGTTCAAAATGGTGAATTAAGGACATTATCCGCCACATCAAAACAAAGAAGTGCCATTGGCGATCTAAAACAATGTATATCCGATATAGAATCGCGTAAGCATCAGTTTGAAGAAAAAATTGCAGAAAGAAGAGAAAAAAAGAGAGCAGCATTTTTTTCGGGCCATATTGATGAAAAAAAACAATATGTAGAAATAAAAAAACTGATTGAAGAAATTGACAGTAAATTGCATTCATATGATGATAAAATGTCAAAGTTGGACATATCGCTAAAAGTTGTTAATGAAAGAAAGCTTGAGCTTAGTAATAAAATAGATGCTTTAAAA
>CADBMH010000204.1 GCA_902795705.1 uncultured Lachnospiraceae bacterium
TGTTTTTGGATATCTGCTTTTTGAGGACATTGAAATCCAGCCGGTCCTTGATGCTTGTTTTGTAAGCATCTAGTACCGCTGCGGATTTCTAGCGGGAGCGGTCCGAAAAAGCAGATATTCAAAAACACAGACCAAGATCAAAGACTACATAGGCACGCGTCACTTTTACAATAGGTTCTCCCCGACAAACGAAAAGTTACAGTTCTGTTACTGTTCAGACAAAGGATATAGTCAACCGATATATATATTCAGTTGACGATTTTACAAAAAAGTAGTTTAATACAAGTACAACAAAAATCCCGAAAGGAAAGCATTCATGGAAAAAGCATATATCATAGACGGCATAAGAAGCTTTATCGGCATAGAAAACAGCATGTACAGGCATATTCCCGCAGAAAAGCTCGGAGCGAAGGTTTTAGAAAAATTGGCAGTTCCCTATAAAGAGCATATCGACCTTATCATAACAGGGAATGCGGTCGGCTGCGGAGGAAATATAAGCAGGCTGATTTCCTTAGAAGCAGGACTGCCTGAAGAAATCCCCGCCTTTACTATAGACCTGCAGTGTGGCAGCGGCTTAGAAGCACTTATCCTCGCAGCCGCAAAAATAAAAAGCGGTCAGGCAGACCTCGTGATCGCCGGCGGGGCAGAAAGCAGCTCAACCGCTCCAAGAAGAGCATATCATAAAAATCATCCTGATTATGAAAAGTACGGAGGTGAAAACAGCTTCTATCATGTTGCCAGATTTTCTCCCGGAGAACACAATATGCTGGCAATGATCGAAGGCGCGGAACGCACGGCAGTCTCCGCGGGAATTACAAGGGAAGACTTAAACCCTCATGTACTAAAAAGCCATGCTCTTGCAAAGGAAGCAAGGGAAAACGGCTTCCTGAAAGAAATTACTACAGAAATCATAGAAGGCTGCGATAAAGACGAGGGCATCCGTGACCGCATGTCTGAAAGGCTCTTAAACAGAGTTCCATGTATCCTGAAAAACGGACAAGTCATCACTTCCGCCAACGCCTGTCTTACCAATGACGGTGCCGCCTATCTGGTTCTCGCTTCCGGACATTTCGTAAAAGAGCATGCCCTTTCTCCAAGGGCAGAATTAGTCGATGCAGCAGAAATCGGCGGAAATCCTGCAGAAAGTCCGCGAACTGCCATTTCTGTGATAGATAAGCTTCTGGAACGCAGAAAAATGACTGAGGAAGATATTTCTGTCTTTGAATGCAACGAAGCTTTTGCAGTGATAGATGAGCTGTTTTTCAGGCGCTTTCCAAAAGCCGCTGACAGATATAATATCTTCGGCGGAGCACTTGCTTACGGGCATCCTTATGGTGCTTCCGGCGGCATCATCACTCTCCATGCCCTGCAGGCATTAAAGAAAACTCATGGTGAATATGCAATCTGCAGTATTGCCGCCGCAGGAGGCATCGGAACCGCCCTGCTCATAAAAAACATAGGAAATATGTAAACACATTTATGAAGAATTAAAAATAAAAATGAAATAGAAATGCTGACTCATAAAACAATCACAAAAGGAGACTCACGACATGAATACAAACATGAACTATATGAAAATGCTTCGTAAAATCCCAAAAGACCGTCTGTGTCTGATCGAAGACGGAATTTCATATACTTATGGGGATATTGTAAGACTGGCAGAAAAGGAAAGCAGGAAACTTGGCAAAGCTTCCCCTGATTCAGAATTATCTCTTTCAAAAGCATTTCCCTTTTCATTATTTCACGGAGACAGTATTTTAGAACAGCTTGTCCTGTTTTTTGCTTCCGAAGAAGCCGGAAAAATCCCAGTCATCCTGCCAAAAGAAATTCAGGTTGATGATACATTCAAGGAAAGAGTACAGACCGCCTTTTCTATGCTGGAAGACAAAGAAAAAATCTGCATGGGAGTCTGCACCTCCGGTTCAAAAGGCATACCTAAAATCTACTTCAGAACCTTCGAAAGCTGGGCAGACTTTTTCCCTGTTCAAAATCAGATTTTCGGTGTCAAAAACGACAGCAGACTGTTCGCCCATGGAAGTCTTTCCTTTACCGGAAACTTAAATCTCTATCTGGCACAATTTTCTGTCGGTGCCTCCGTGATCGCCTCTAATACTTTTGCGCCGAAGCATTGGCTGGAGCAATGTGAGTTCCAAAATGCGGATAGTATTTATCTGATCCCGGACAAGCTTTTCTGTCTCCCAAGGATTGCTAAAAAAACTTATCCTGCCATTAAAAATATCATCTCCGGCTCTCAGGGCTTTGGCAAAAAAGAAGCTGCACTGCTGAAAAAAATCTTCCCGAATGCGAAGATTACTCTATACTACGGTGCCAGTGAATTAAATTATATTACTTATATTAACGGAGATGAAATGACAGAGGAAACCGATCTGATTGGCAGGGCTTTTCCCCATGTTGAAATCATGATAAAGAATAAGGAAATATTTGTCACCACCGATTACCATGTATCCGGTATCACCTGTCCATATACGCTTTCCGACACAGGATATATCGACCGGAATGATATGCTGCACTTCACAGGCAGAAGTGATGATATCGTAAATCTTCACGGCAGAAAGGTTTCCACCTACCGCATTGAACAGACTCTTTCAAGCCTCCCGGGGATCAGGGAAGCTGCCGTTCTCTGCGATGACAGCGCACATTTACAGGCATTTGTCACCCTGAACGACAGTGATCACCCTGACCTGACCGGAGAGCTAAAGCAAAGGCTCTCCTCTTTTGAAATCCCTAAAAGGATAACCATTTTAGAAAGCATGCCACATAATGACAGCGGAAAAATCAGCAAAAAAACTCTGAAGCGACTCTATCATTTATAAATTTTCCCCTTCCCTCTCCCGATACTCTAAAAGATCTCCCGGCTGACAGTTTAACGCATGGCAGATTTTAATCAATGTAGAAATCTTAAGCGCCCTTGCCTTACCGTTTTTAAGCACAGACATATTCGCAATCGTAATCCCAACCTTATCTGCCAGCTCCGTTACACTCATCTTCCGTTTTGCAAGCATGACATCAATATTAAATATAATCTCTCCCGGTAATAACTCTTCTTCCATCCGTTTTCCTCCCTTTCAAACCTTTCCCCGCTAAATCGTCAGTTCGCTCTCCTTCTGCAACACTGCTGCCTTCTTCACCAGATGAGATAATACTGCTGCCCCTACAGCAATCGAAACACCGACAAAGGCAATTCCGAGTGAACAGATTACCATGCCCGGATGATTCATATTCAAAAGCCAGAAAACAACATTCACCAAAAAGAAAAAAACAGAATCTGCAATCGCCAGATACGAGATCATCTTTAATCTGGAAGCATTTTTTTCCGTAAATGATTCATCCCGCCCGATACTTCCCGCAATCTGCCAGCCAAATACCAAAGCTGCATAGCATGGTATCCCGGTCACCCATAGCATGATCAGCCACGGATAGAACCATCCGGAATATTCCGGATATCCCGCTATGATACTCTGTCCGATCATCGGGATAAGACAGCAGTAGAACACCAGTCCTCCTATCCCTACTCCGATCACAATTCCCTTTAACAGCTTCGCTAAATTTTTTTGTTCCATCGTCTCAAACCTCCTATTTACTTTTTTAAAAAATTTTATCGTATTACGATAAATTCATTGTAACACCTCGCACTAAAAAAGTCAATAAAAATTTATCGCAAAACGATAAAATCATTATAAAAATACAGCCCCTGCTATATGAAAATATAGAACAGGGGCTATAAACATCCTCGAAAATCAACTATCTTTTGATCCACTTTACCGTTTGTAAGTCCCACAATCTTAAGCATCTCTTCTACCTCCCTATCATCATTTTTGTTGTTCATGTATTCAAAATTCTTACTGGCTTTTATTATAAAACAGTCTGAAAAAAAGTCAATAAATTTGCAAAAAACATTCCGTATATTCTGATTTGCTGTTATCTTCATTTCCACAGGTGAGGGTAGCTCGATGGGAAATAGGGGGAAGTCCTTTATTCTAGGGCGGTTCAATGGTTTTGTAATTGCAGGAAGGGAAGAGTTGTGGTAAAATATGAATGGTAGATGTAAATTTGACTGTACGAAAGGATAAAAAATGGCATATATCAATATTTTTGGAAAAAACATATTTTATGAAATATATGGCGAAAATCATAAAGAGACATTAGTATATTTTCATGGAGGTCCGGGTGCAAGTTGTCTGGATTTTGAAGAACAAGCAAAGAGGCTCGCAA
>CADBMH010000205.1 GCA_902795705.1 uncultured Lachnospiraceae bacterium
GGAAAAAGCAGACGGTTCAGACCGATGGATATGAAATCAGGTACAGCACAAGCCGGAAATTTTTATCTGCGAAAACAAAAAAGCTGTTTGTAAAAAACAAAAAGGCAACAGAAATAACCATAAAGAAACTGAAAGCGAAAACAAAATATTATGTGCAGATCCGGACATATAAAAAGGTTTCTAAGAAGAAATACTATTCTGCATGGTCCGGGACAATGAGCGCAAAGACTTACGATTTAAGGCAAAGGTAAAAGAAGGAGGACATCAAAATGAAAATTTTTTCAGGAACAGCCAGACGGTTACAGGCGGCAGGACTGGCGGCAGTCCTTTCCGTGGGAGCTATAGCAGCTCCTGCGGGACGGATGGCGGCTGTGCAGAGGACCACACTGGCAGCTTCAAAGAAAATAGAGCTTAGTAAGAGTGCATTAACTTTAAAAGCCGGAACATCAAAGAAGATCCGGTTAAAGAATGTCAGTACGAAAAAGCGGACAAAGATCAAGTGGGCGACTTCGGACAAAAAGACCGTATCCATAACGGTAAATAAGAAAAACCGTTCGGTAGTAACCGTGAAAGCAAAAAAGAAAGGAACGGCAACGGTCACGGCACAGCTTTCCGGTAAAAAATATAAATGCAAGGTAACGGTGAAAAGTGCAGAAATGACACCCGCACCGACACCGCAGATCATCTATGTGGAAGTGACGCCGGCACCGACAGCTTCGCCTGTGCCTGCATCTACTGCGACTCCTGCGCCGCAGGGAAATCTTACCTTTCAGAGTGATGTGACCGCAGAGATGTTAAACGCATCTTACTGGGCAGAGCTTACTGAAAATCCGGATGAGGTCATGGTAAGCAGTGGGGAGATAGAAGAAATCAATCAGGCTATTCTGGCGAAGAGTGAGACACATACGAATGATCTTTTAAATATCAGTGAGACATTTCCTGCCACGGCGAGAAAAGAAGCGCTTGCAGCGGCGTTAATCAGTGAGGTCAAGGAAGGCAGGGCGAATGGAAAGACATTATATCTGGATGGCGTAGAGGTCGAGGACATGGATGCCTTTTTTGAGCCGATGTATAACAATATCCTGAATGCAGAGACAGAGGAACAGGAAAAGGTTAAATATGCCCTGTGCACAAAATCCGTGGAAATAAAAATGGCGCCTTTAGATGGTCTTGTGGGATTCAGTGCCAAAGACACGGATGATGAGTTTGTCGATTCGAGGCTGAATGTGAACGAGCCTTTCGTCGTGGAGGCTGTGACGGCAGACGGTGCGTACTATTGGGGAAGAACCGTGAACTGCTCCGGCTGGGTAAGGGCGGATCATATGGCAGTCTGCGGCTCAAAGGAGGAATGGAAATCCATGTGGACCGGAAAAGGAGAGGACATCCTTGTGGTGACAACGGATCAGATCACGATGGCTCCCTCCGCATACAGTAAGGAGCTGTCAAGGATTGAACTGCATCTGGGAACGGTGCTTCCTCTGGTGCCAGAAAATGAGATCCCGGAGAGCATAGACGGCCGCGGTACATGGTACAATTATGTGGTCTATGTCCCGACAAGGGACGAGAATGGAGGCTTTGTTAAGAGTATGGCACTTGTCAGCATGAACCGTGAGGTAAGTATCGGGTATCTGCCTTTTACAAAAAGAAATGTGTTACATGTAGCATTCTCCTGCCTGGGAGACCGATACGGCTGGGGCGGCATGATGGATCTGATGGACTGTTCCCTTTATACAAGGGACATCTACCGCTGCTTTGGATTCGAACTGCCGAGAAATACGACATGGCAGATCGAGACACCGACAGAGAATGTGGATCTTAGCGGCATGACGGATGAGGAGAAAAGGAAGACGATAGACGCACTGGAGCCCGGAACCCTTTTGATGTTTTCTGGACATATCACCATGTATATCGGTTCCACAGGCGGAAAGCAGTATGTCATCAGCGATATGGGCAGTGCGGCAGAAACGGAAAGCGTTTCTGCGGATGCAGTAGTGAAGAGTATTTTCTGTGTATCGGTCAATTCATTAGATGTACGCAGGAGGAACGGAAATACATGGCTTTCCGAGATGAAGATGGCAGTGCGACCATGGAAGCGTTAGATTAGGATTTTTGATCGGAATGTACAAATCTCCGATTCAAAATATTATATTTCTCCGATTTGAATTTGATTATTTTTCCGACCGTTATGTAAAACATTGATTTCCTATTGACATACTAGGTAAATAATGATAATATTGGGCGTAGATGTTACGAAATAGAACAAAGGAACGAAGTGCGAGGCATTGAATCCTAAAGAGCCAGTAATCAGTAACATTCAGATGTATATTATATTAAAAAAGTTTCCACGAAAAAGGAAGAGAGGCGGTCGGATGGCCACAGATGAGCTAAATGAGGCTATATACGAAAGATATATTAAACCTACGAAGAGAAAAAGAACAGATCGGCTCGGTTTGGAGTTTGAACTGCCAATTGTGAATATACATAAGAAGCCTGTAGATTTTGATGTTGTACATCGCATGACGGAGAAGTTTACCCGGCATTTTTCTTTTACGGATATTAAGAAGGATGATGATGGTTATATCTATATGGCGGGAGAACCGGAAAGCGGAGATAATATTTCTTTTGACTGCAGCTATAATACGCTGGAATTTTCATTCGGGACGGAGACGGATTTTGCTGTCCTAAATGAGAGATTTGCGACATATTATCAGTATGTACAGGGAATTTTAAAGGAAAACGGGCATATGCTGACCGGTATGGGGATCAATCCCGGATATCCGTTGAATCACAATGTTCCTGTGGTCAGCGAGAGATACCGCATGCTGTTTCATCATTTATGCTCCTATAAAAATTATGAAAATGAAATTCTTTTTCATGATCATCCGAATTTTGGATTGTTTTCCTGTGCAAGTCAGATCCAGCTTGATGTGGAGGAGAAAAATCTGGTCGAGGTTTTGAATACTTTTACAAAGCTGGAACCGCTTAAAGCGCTCTTGTTTGCAAATTCTATCTGGACGGAGGATAATAATGATTTTCTATGCAGCAGGGATTATTTTTGGAGAAACAGTCTGCATGGCTTAAACAGACATAATGTAGATATGTATGGATTAGAATTTGTATCGGTAGAGGAGATTATTTTATACATTCGCAGCATGAGCCTATACTGTGTGCAGAGAGACGGAAAATATATTAATTTCTGTCCGATCAGCCTGCCGGAATATTTTGCTTCGGAACAGATGGAAGGAGAAATATTTGAAAACGGTGCTTATCATAAGATCAAGTTTCATCCGGAGCTTTCTGATCTGACAGAGCTTCGTTCCTTTAAATTTGATGATCTGACCTTCCGCGGAACAGTGGAATTTCGCAGTGTCTGTGAGCAGCCGGTCAGTGAGATCATGGCATCGGGAGCTTTTCATATGGGACTGATGGAAAATCTGCATGAACTAAGTGAATGTATGGAAAATGATCATGTCATTTATCATAAGGGTTACAATGCCTCGGAGCTTAGAAGACAGTTTGTCCAGACGGAGCTGCCGGAGATTTTCGACCGGAAAAAGATTTCGAAGCTGCTGCTTCGGATTTTGAATATTTCCGCAGAGGGATTAAAAAAGCGCGGACTTGGAGAAGAAAGCCTGATAGAGCCGCTTTATGAGCGCGCAGAAAAATTAATGAGTCCGGCAAGAGCCATGCTGGAGGGAATGCGTTCCGGGAAATCGGAGCTTGATTATATCTATGAATATGGAGAATTGTTATGATACATATTGAAAATGAATATATCAGAGAGCATCTTCTGGATGGAAATTTCGGTCTGGAAAAGGAGTCGCTCCGTGTGCTGGAGGACGGGAGCTTCTCCCATGCACCGCATCCGTTTGAGGATGATGAGCATATCGTAAAGGACTTTTGCGAGAATCAGGCAGAAATTAATACAGATGTTCATACCAGCATACAAGGAGCCGCAAAAGAGCTTCGTGAGCACAATCGGAGACTGATCAAAGAAATCGGTACGAGAGAGCAGAGAGAATATCTGTGGCTGTTTTCAAATCCGCCCTTCATTAAGGACGAAGAGGATATTCCTGTGGCAAAGTTTGACGGTCTATATACATCAAAGACCTTTTACCGGAATTACCTTGCGGATAAATACGGCAGATATAAAATGACCTTTTCGGGAATTCATTTTAATTATTCTTTTTCGGATGAGATGTTACAGAAAGATTTCCTGATCAGCAGAGAAAAGGATTTTGATGAATACAGAGACAGACTATATCTGAATCTGGCAAAGGGACTTGTGGAATACGGATGGATCATGGTAGCGGTGACGGCGGCAAGTCCGGTGCTAGACGGCTCCTTTTTGGAAAAAGGAAAGCTAGGGGAAAGCTGTTTTACAGGCATGGCATCGGTCCGATGCAGTGAACTCGGATACTGGAATGAGTTTGTGCCGGTACTGGATTATGAAAGTCTGGAGTCTTACGCAAAAAGTATTCAGCGGTATGTGGATGAAGGTCTTTTAAATGCTCCTTCGGAGTTATATTATCCGATCCGGTTAAAGTCAAAGGGAGAAAATAATCTTCGTGTCCTTTCAAAGTCAGGAGTGAATCATATAGAGCTTCGGATGTTCGATCTGAATCCCCTTGTGGAAAACGGGATTGATGAGAGAGATATCTTTTTTGCACAGCTTTTGATACTTTGGATTGCATCGGAACCGCAAAAGGAGCTCGGAGCATCAGATCAGGTACGTTGCGTCAGGAATTTTAAGATGGCGGCACATTTTGATCTGGAAACGACGAAGCTGATCTATAGAGATGGAGAAAGCCTTTCTATGGAAGAGGCAGGGAAAGCTCTGATAGAGCGGTTAAAAGAATTTTATGCAGATTTTTCGAAGGAAGTTATGGAGGTTTTGGATTTTGAATATGAAAAATTTGCAGATAAGAAAAAGAGATATGCGTGGATCGTTCGCGAACGATTTAGTGATTATTTTGCAGAAAAAGCACTGAGGCTGGCGAGGGAAAGACAGGTGATATAAAATGTGCGAATTATTTGGAATCAGCAGTAAAGAAAAGGTTCTTTGCAATCCGTATCTGAAGGAATTTTTCTCACATGGAACGGAGCATCCGCATGGCTGGGGGATTGCCCAGTTTTTCGGACAGAGGGTTTCTCTGGAGAAAGAACCGGTTTGCTCATTGAAAAGCGGATATTTAAAGGAAAGGCTCACTGACGAAATCAGAACAGATCTTCTTCTGGCACATATCAGGCTTGCGACAAAGGGAGGACTGGAGTATAAAAATACACATCCTTTTGTGCAGACAGACCGTTCCGGCAGGACATGGACCTTAGAGCATAATGGGACGGTGTTTGAGAGCGAGGAGCTTTCGCCTTATATTCATAAGCAGGCGGGAACTACAGACAGTGAGAGAATCTTGTATTATCTGATCGACAGGCTTGATGCCGGGATAAAAAAGAAGGGCGGAGAGCTTTCCGGGGAGGAGCGCTTTCAGATTTTAGATGAGGTTGTGCAGACGATCACTCCGGAAAATAAGATCAATCTGATTATCTGTGATGGAGAAATTTTGTATGTTCATACGAATTATCAAAAAAGCCTCCATATCATGGAGGCGGAGGATACTGTTATGTTTTCGACACAGCCTCTTTTACAGGATGAGTGGGAGCCCTTGCCGCTAAATACGCTGCTTGCATATAAGGATGGGGAAAAGCTGTATGAAGGAACACGGCATGAGAACGAATTTTTGGACAGTGAAGAAAAAATGCGGTTCCTTTTTTTGGATTTTGCAGGAATGTAAAAAAGCGAAGCTCACTTTTGCTAATGGTTCTAAGCAAAGTGAGCTTTTTTGTGCCGTCTGGTTGGCTCTGTGTGGCATCAGTTGGGGGCAAAGACCTTTTGATACTAACATCATAGCATGGATTTTTCTTCAAAACGCTTCAGTTCGGCAATATAGCTTTCGCCAATCTGGCTTAGTCTGGCATCTTTTCGGGAAATATAGCCGATCGTCATTTTCTCATCGGAGTTTAGTTTCACTGCGACATAGTCGGAACCGTTTAATTCCTCGCAGATGATTCCGGAGCAGATTGTATACCCGTTGATTCCGACCATGAGATTTAAAAGGGTTGCCCTGTCGCTTGCTTTAATGATTTTTTTATAGGGCAGGGTGCTTAGTACCTCCTCTGCAAAGTAGAAGGAGTTATGCTGTCCCTGTGTGAAGGAAAGGCACGGGTATTCCATCAGCTCGTCAATGTCGATCAGGCTGTGTTTTGCCAGCGGATGCTCCTTCCACATATAAACATAGAGACCGCAGTCAAAGAGCGGATGAAATTTCAGGCGGTAATCATCAAAAAGCTTTCCTAAAATTTTCCGGTTAAAATCATTCAGATAGAGAATCCCCAATTCGGATTTTCGGTTTTTCACATTTTCGATGATCGTATTTGTCTTTTCCTCGTATACTTCAAATTCATAGGTGTCCATTCCGTACTGACGGATGATTTCGATAAATGCATTTACGGCAAAGGTATAATGCTGCATCGAAACGCTGAATTTCTTTTTCGTTTCCTTTCTGCTGATGTATTTTGCATCTAAAAGATCATATTGTTCTAAAACCTGTCTGGCATAGCCGATAAATTCTTCTCCCTCTGTAGTCAGGGAAATTCCGGTTTTCGTTTTATTAAAAATTTCGATGCCGATTTCCTTTTCTAGTATAGCAATCGCATTAGAAAGGCTTGGCTGTGATATAAATAATTTCTTTGAAGCGTCGTTGAATGAATTTTCGCCTGCTGCACATACGGCGTATTTTAATTGTATCAGTGTCATGATGATCTCCTCGGCATAATTGGTCTTTATAGTAAACTATTTGCTGTCAGTGTAGCATTTTAAGCCTACTTAGTCAACAGGTTTATCTGGTTGACAACCGAAAATTTATGGATATTCAGAAAATCGGAAAGTCAAATTGATTTTCGGTCGGATATTTGATAAAATAATAATATATCAGCATAAGA
>CADBMH010000206.1 GCA_902795705.1 uncultured Lachnospiraceae bacterium
CCGTTCCAATATCGGGGTGTACCGTTATCATGGAAGTGCAGCGACAAGTTTTAAAAAATTATCAGTAAGACCGGAGAACTCTTTCACAGACGGGACCTTTTTTCTGGGAGAAGGATTCATCGTCATTTATACGAACCTGTTTTCGACCTATGCGATTGGCTACACAGAAGAGAATGTGCCAGAGCCGGCAGCAAATAACTCGGGTGGAGGCTACTATTTTTGGACGGTGACACCATCTCCGACACCAGAGGTTTCTCCAAGTCCGGAGGCGAGTGTAACGCCATCATCATCGCCGGATGCAGGCGCAGTCCCGACAGCCAGTGTCCTGCCGTCATCATCACCAGAGGCAGGTGCAGCTCCGACTGCAGGAGTCACAGCGGCACCTTCGGTCAGTGCGGCACCTTCGGCATTACCGACAGCCACCGTAAATCCGGCACCATCAGCGAGTGCAAAACCGGATGAAAAGGCAGAGCAGACGGAAGCACCAGCACAGACGGAAGCACCAGCGCAGACGATGACTCCGGCAGAAAAGAAAAAGGCGGAATTTGCCCTGAATGCGGGATTAAAGGTAGTACATAACGGAAAAAGTGCTACAGTGAACTGGGGAGAGGTAAAAGGCGCGGATTTCTATAAAGTCTATGCGGCATACTGCGGAAATAAGAAAAATGAACTCGTGAAAAAAGTCACCGCCGGAAAAAAATTAAAAGTGACGTTTGGGAAACTGTACGGAAAGAAACTCAGCACCACGAAAAATATCAGGGTATATGTGGCAGCTTACCAGAAAGCGGGAGAGAAAGGCATCCTGCTTACCAAGAGTATCACAGCCCATGTAGTCGGAAGGGAAAATACAAAGTATTCCAATGCGGTAAAGATTACACTTTCTAAGACATCTTATACTTTAAAGAAGGGAAAGAGTGTCACCATCAAGGCAAAGACCGTCTTACAGTATCCGGAGCGGAAACAGCTCGGTGATGGTCATGCAAAGGAATTCCGCTATGTAAGTACGGACAAAACGGTAGCGGTGGTAAGTAAGAAAGGAAAGATGACCGCAAAGAAAAAAGGAAGCTGTATCATCTATGTCTACGCAAGGAACGGGCTGGCGAGAGAAATCAAAGTGACGGTCAGATAAGGAACATTTTTACAGGATAGTACCTGAAAGATTTGAAAAAAATAAGACATGAAATGGCAACCTGTCATTCTGGAAATTTCAGAAGACAGGTTGCTGTTTCTGCATTTTAGAGAACACAGACGGGGTGGAAACAGGAAAAATAAAATCTTCCATTTATCCCTGTACTTTTTTACTGTTCATGATATAATAAAATCAGAAGTCCCTTTGGTGCTTTCGTGATTTATACATTATCATATCGTATAAAAAATAGAGAATTGATGGAAATCATAGGTTGAGTGCAGCAGATCAAGTTATTGAGGATTTTACTGTACCATATTGTGTTTTACTGTTTCGTTATCCGCAAGAAAACGATCAATATTCCAGGGCAATATTTCATAATATCAATGCAAAGCAAATTCCGCTTAATTTGGAGGAAAATTTAAAAGTTATATTGGAAAGCACAAGAGAAGATGTCATATTCTGACATATTAAATAAGGCCGGAATTTTGATTAAAGGCAAAATTACTAATACAGCTCTTATTCTGCTGGGGAAAGAGGAATCTCAATTTTTGTTTGATGGTTTTTTGCCCAGGATTACATGGACATTGTATAATGGAAATGGTTCGGTAAAGGCATATGAACATTTTGATATGCCCTTGCTTTTGGCAGTAGATAAAGTATATGCGAAAATCCGTAATGAAAAGTACCGATATATAGCAGGGCAGCAGACATTATTTCCAGACGAGGTAGATCAATATGATTCGGATGTTGTAAAAGAGGTTTTGAATAATTGTATCGCACATTCCAATTATCAGTTGCGTGGAAAAATCAATGTGGAAGAGTTTGAGGATCGGCTTGTTTTTATTAATGAGGGAAGTTTTATACCGGAAACGGTTGAACGGACACTTGAGGAAGGATATAAACCACCATATTACCGGAATGGTTTTTTATGTCATGCAATGGTAAATTTATATATGATAGATACAAATTCCATGGGAATTCCTATGATGTATCAGGTACAGAGGGAAAAGTGTTTTCCGCTGCCGACTTATGATCTGGAGGACGTGAATCGTGTTAAGGTAACATTATATGGAAAAATTCTTGACAAGAATTATACTCAGTTATTGCATAATAATAATGATTTGGATCTGCATACAGTCTTTCTTTTGGACAAGGTTCAGAAAAAAGAGACGATATCAAAGGAAGATTATCAGTTGTTGCGTAAGGCCGAATTGGTCGAAGGAAGATATCCTAATATTTTTGTATCATTTGTAGTAGCTTCAATGGTAGGAACACCAGCAGAATATGTAAAGAATAAAGGGCTAAAAAACGATGTATATAAGCAGATAATAAGAAATGCATTATTAACTATGGGGAAAGCAAGGGTAAGTGAACTAAGGGAAATATTAGATGGTTCTTTTCCGAATATGCTTGATGAAA
>CADBMH010000207.1 GCA_902795705.1 uncultured Lachnospiraceae bacterium
GAGCATGATAATGATAGCACATTATTTGGACATGTTAGAGTTTCTGATTTATGTAGAGCTACCGCTAATTTTTTGGAAGAGTTGGAACAAAAGTCTTGTGAGAATGAGGTAAGTGAAAATGAAAAAGGTGAATAAATGAAAATTATCAGGCATCTTCAATAATCATCGAAGCAGACAAGGAGAGAATAATTTCATGGGAACAATTTCTAGCATCGAATCGAATTTACCACATGAAGTGGCTGAGTTAATATGTCTTAAATGCCTTAGTAGATGGATAGGTGTATATCCGGAAAAGACACCATTAAAAGATTTAGAGTGCAAATGTGGTGCAGTTGGATATGTGATTAAGACGGGACAAACTATTGAAGTGGACAGGAGGGAGGAATAAATGAAATTTAAAATTATAATAGGATTAATGTTTGCATCTCTTTTGACAGGATGTTCAGCGGATTCGGGAATGTCCGATTATAAAGGAGATACTAGGTATTTCAGACGTATATCAAAAGAAATTAACGGAAGGATAATTTATGATACAAGGACAGGCGTTGAATATTGGATGTCTAGTTGTGCTTATAGTTACGGCAATCTTACGCTTCTGGTAGATGCAGAAGGAAAGCCGCTAATTTATGATAGGAGCGAGAAAGAATGAAACAGACGTATAAAGATAATGCAAATTTACATCTTAGACCTTTTATTTCTGAAATGCGAGAAGTTGCGAAGCTGCTAACTAAATTCGCAAATGAACTTGAAAAGATTGATCAGATGTACAGTACATGCAGTAATGACTGTAAAAATTGTGTAAATCATGGATACTGTGATTATGAGGTGACAGTATGACGATTGATGAAGCTATTAAAAGATACAATAACAACGCCGAGCATGAGCGTACACATGGCAATTTACAAGGATGTTTAGAATTTAAACAACTTGCGGAATGGCTTAAAGAATTGAAAAACCTTAAAGAGAAAGACGAATCTAAGGAAGTACGATACGAGTATGAGGGCTACTCATATGGAAAGCTAGATATGGCTTTTTGTCCATCATGCGAACATATAATCGAAGCCGATTCCGAAAATTGGGGATGCGAGTTTTGTCCTAACTGCGGTCAGAAATTGAGGTGGGAAGAATGACAAAAGAAGAAAAAGCAATAGCGTTTTTAAGCGATATGAATGAATGTACTTATGGGAATCTTGAAGAGGTGGAAATAGCAATTAGAGCATTAGAAACCATGAATCAAATATATAAAATAACAGACGGTTGTGCTGAAGCTCTATACCAATCTGAAACAGTATTTGATGCTATAGCTTGTGCTCTTACAGATTATTTTGAGGTAAAGAATGACAAATAAAGAAGCAGCAAAAATACTTAAATCAGCACAAACTGATAGGTATATCGGCAATCCCGAACCACTTATAGATGCATGGAATATGGCTATCAAAACCTTAGAGCAAGAGCCAACTAATACGATAGATTATCACAGAGCATTTAAAATTGCTTGTGAATTATTAAATGGGACTAGGTTATATGGAGTTGACGCTGACAAAATATTTGAAATTATGATGGATAAAGACGGAATAGTAACGAATGATTCCTACGAAGAATATATCCTTAATCATTTGCAGGAGTTAGACCAAGGACAGTATGCAAGTAGTAAAGCGAGGACTATTTATGACAACAACGACTGAATTGATTAAGATTTTGCAAGATTATGAGAAGGGCGGCATATCACATAAATCAAGGCAGATATCATTGACTATAAACGGCAAATATATGCCTAATCCTCAAATAACATTATCAAGTACAGGTGATGGAATAGCTGGTCCGGAGATTGATTTTGATGTTGAAGGAGAATGGCTTGAACATGAAGATGATAAGCGTCTAAAAGAAATACAGGAAGAAGCTCATGTCAGTTTAAATGCTCTTATGGCTACGCTTTACAACAAAGGATATCAAGATGGTGCAAAAGCTCTGGCAGAACATCATAAACTATGCAGGGATGAAGCTGACGGAACTGATGTAGTTCTTGACAAGATAAGAGCCGAGATAGAGCAAGACGCATTTAAGGA
>CADBMH010000208.1 GCA_902795705.1 uncultured Lachnospiraceae bacterium
AAAAGGCGGATGCCTCATTCTGCCATTCAGGCCGAGCGAGGCATCCTTCGAATAAGATAAATTAGTTATCGTAGTTTATAGTGTATGAATCTACTGCCTCGAACTGTGATTCTCCGACCTTGAAGATTATTGCGTCTCTTATGACCTGATGATTCTTGTTAATCGTGAGTTTGCTGGTAAGTCCCTGAACGTCTGTTACTGTCTCAAGGGCGTCTCTTATTGCCTCAGGGGCAGTACTGCCCGCTTTTGTAACTGCCTGATCGATAATGTAAAATGCATCGTATGCGAAATATGCATTCTGTCCGGCCCCATCGCATTCTTCCCCGTATGTTTCTTCATACCATGCTTTGAAATCGTCGAGCTGAGGGTCGTTGCCGTCTACCGTGCAGACGAAATACGAACCTGTGATAGCGCTTCCTGCGAGACCAAATATATCTTCTGCCATCCAGCAGTCTGGACCAAGGAACAACTGATTCATTCCAAGATCTCTAGCCTGTACTGTTGCAAGTGCAAGTTCCTTATATGTCATGGGAAGGAAAAGAGCATCTGTATCATATGTATTTAGCGCAGCAAGCTGTGCTCTGAAATCAACATCGCCCGCAGTATAGGATTCAATATCCACAATAGTTCCGCCCAATGACTCAAAAGTATCTTTAAAGTTCTGGGTTATACCCACTGAATAGTCGGAGCTTATCTCCTGAAGAACTCCAATACTCCTAAGACCGAGTTTCTCATAGGAATACTGAGCCATGACTGTTCCCAGCGCTGGATCTGCTAGGCAAGATCTAAAGGCCCACTTTCTGATGGATCCATCATCAGCTTCTGTTACCTTGGCGTTTGTTGCAGTCGTCGCCACGCAAGGGACTTCATATTCTTCACAGACACCTGCAAGAGCAATCGTAGCTCCAGATGCATTGCAGCCTATAATGACATTAGCGCCATCAACGGTAATAGCTTTCTTTGCAGCATTTGATGTCTCTACATTATCCCCTCTGTTATCGTATACATTAAGGACTATTTGATGTCCGTCAATGCCACCCTCAGCATTAACCTTTTCCACAAGCATTTTAAGAGTATTTGCCTCCGGGGTTCCCCAGGGTGCAGATTCTCCTGTCAGCGGCCCTATGTATGCGATAGTAAGAGCGTCGCTTGACGAATCACTGCCGTCATCAGTGCTGCCGCCAGAACTGCCGCATGCAGCTACAGCAATTGTCATACACATAATAAGTAATACGATTAATAGCTTTCTGTACTTCTTCATAAACGCACCTCCTGAAAAAACATCCCACTAAAGTTCCGTATAGTAAAACGCCATTTCTGATTATTAAGATACATATAGCGAAATAATTTGTCAATTTAAAGCCTTTTTTCTTGAACGATATTCCACGATGTGGTACGATTGTCTTTGAGGTGGTGAAAATGACAAAAACTATCAACGGCATTGCAGTACTTGAAAAATCGATCAATATTTTAGAATACCTGATTAATTATCCTGATGGAGTACAGCTTGCGGAAATATCAAGGAATCTCAAGTTAAGTAAAAGTACGGTTCATAGGATTCTCTCTACATTTAGACAATTCAATTATGTTATCCAAGATTCACAAACTGGTTTTTACAGTTTGGGCGGTAGGATCTTAAAGTTCGAGCCTTATATTACTGGTTTTGATCTTGTGAACATATTAAGACCATTCATGCAGCAGTTTACCGATACAACTGGTTTGTCAACAAACCTCGCACTAATGGAAGACTACCGATCTGTTACAGTGGAAACCTGTATCCCTGCAAAAACCAGCACCATAAGGATTGAAGCTGAAAAGGGCTATCGTTCCAATCTGTATTCGACCGCATCAGGCAAAGTGTTTCTTTCCGGGTTTTCTGAAGAGGAATTGAACGATTATCTCGAGAAAAACCCCCTGATTCGAGTGGCTTCCCATACTATCACAAAGGCTGATATACTTAAAGCGGATCTGATCGAGACTGTCAAAAGGGGTTACTCCGTTGAGAATCTGGAGAATGAAGAGCATATTATCTCTTTAGGCGCCCCGGTTTACGACGCACATGACAATATATGCGCAGTCATAGCTACAATGATGCTGGCACTCAATGTGACCGATGAAGAAATACACGATCTTGGCATTAGGCTGAAGAACATTGCCGCGCAAGCATCTCTGGCTCTCGGGGCGAAAAGAGATTGAACGATCCGCAAGCGCATGATTCTGCAACAATTCTTTCTGCTTG
>CADBMH010000209.1 GCA_902795705.1 uncultured Lachnospiraceae bacterium
CGTCCTTTCTATCAATATAATCTTTACAATTTATACTATATCAGTTCCATTATGGTAAAAGATGGTCTGGGAATCGTCATCGGACTTGACCGTATTATCAATACGGAAGGGAACAGTGCGCTCGTATTCCGTCCCCTCTCACCAAATAGAACGATCCATATGAGCATCGTATGGAAAAATATCAGATACTATCAAAAATCTCCCTGACTTTTCTAAATGAGCTGCAAAAAATAAATGATTGCAATGCCTAAGAAATTCCTTTTCCTAACAGATACGCTGCCTGCGGGTATCTTGTCCTCTCTGTCATTCCCGGTGTTCCGCATCCGTATCCAAGCACCATGCCCTTATCCTCGAAACCTATATATTTTACAAGTGTTTTATAATGCGCCACCAGAGCCTCAAATGTCCAGTCATCTTCATTCCATGCCACAGTCAGAAGTGCCGATTTCAGATTCCTGCTGCTTAAACTGCTGTTATATGCACAGAACCGGTCAACTGTCATTTTTAACTGTGCCGTCATTCCATAATAATATAATGGCGTAGCAAACACCACCATATCCGACTGTAAAAGTTTTTGCCTAATCATCTCTACATCATCTTTCTGCACACAAGGTCCCTCATAACCGCAATGGACACATCCGGTACAGGGGTGGATATTCAGATGACATACATCTACCACTTCCACCTGATTCCCGCTTTCCTCTGCACCTCTTGTAAATTCCCTGACCAAAATATTTGTAGAGCCTTTCCTGTTCGGACTTCCCATCAATACAACAATCTTCATATACAAAATCCTCCCCGTCATCAAGCAAAGTATATTCTTCCATAATATCTTTATGTAAGCAAAAAAAGCATTCATTGGCATAACTTAAATCACAAGGCAATCTGCATGATAAATGCTTTAGTATTTATTTTTCTCATAATATTTCTTAAACAGCATACAGAGATTCCCACATACTATAACGAAAGCACCAATCAAAAATCCATATATGCTTTTCCTTGACATAACCATTATCACTGTACCAATGATCAGACATATCACAGAAATACCGGCATCCTGTCTGCCAAACCGAAATCTGTCATGATAATAAATACTGTCTGAGAAAATAGATATGAAAAACACCGCAAGTGCCAGGCTCATAAGCCCGGCGGTAAACATTCCCGATGCAGACGGATTTTCCAAAAACTTAAATGCAACCGTTACAAGATTTACCGCTATCACGATAAAGTAATGGCTGAACATCAATCTGAGTGCCCGTTCCACCCGATGATGGCTGCACAGATAATGAATCTGCATCACATAACATCCGAACAAGGCAAGAATCACCATAAATACAAGGACAGGACTCATGGAAAAATTTCTTACGTCAAAGAAATCCGTCATGCCTACAACGCCCTCGCCAAATGTTATAATAGTAATCAGTTCAAACCGTTCCGCAGGATGCGGAAAACTGATAATGCTTATATCAAACCTTCCGCGAATAAAAAACGGCAGAAAGGCACCAACTAAGACCGCACTGACATCCATCCAGATCACTGTCTGCTCTGCATGGAACAGAGATGCAAAAATGTGGCAAAATATAAGATTAAGTCCACGAAAAGAATCAGTACATACTCATACCATTTCCATCCTCCATACCGGTTTACATAGATTCGTAATCCAAATCTTTGATTTGGATTTATAAAGCCATGCCTGCAAGATGACAAAGCACACCACCAGATACCGAAAAAAACTGGCGGGTGGTATGATTCCACCCTCCGGTTCCTCTATCAACAGCGTCAATTTTGAAATAGCATATACATAGATTAGATCATAAAAAAGTTCGATCAGTTCTACCGTTTTTTCTTTCACTTTCATGAAATATCTCCTTTAGCCGCCGATTTCTTCTGTCCATCTCTTTAACTCATTTTCTGTGACACCTGCCGCAAAGCGTTTGCCGGAAAGCACCTTTGCCCCATTTCCGACAATTTCTTCCCTTCTTTCCCCAATCAGTTCAGGTGTCCCTTTGATCATGATGATCCTCCTCGTCCATAGTTCTATTGACACCATGTCAATAAAGAGATTATACACCGCAACTGACACTATGTCAACATTTTCTTATAAATAATTTTTTTATATTCTTAAAAATCTTAATCTACTTGTATGGTCGTATAATCCCCAAGCATAAAAAAGAGCTTATGGCACAAATAAATACCACAAGCTCTTTTTTTCAGCTTTTTTTGCACCCTGCTACAACCGCTCCGCTATCGCCTCCACAACCGGGACGGTCACGCCATTTCCGGCCTGTTTGTATAGCTGGCTGTCCGAGTTGACGAACTCCGCCCGTTCGAAATACCGGTCATCCTCACATTTCCAGGACCAGCCCTGCAGACGGAAACATTCCTTTGGCGTCAGCTTGCGTATGGCGATATAGCTCTGATACCGCTCATACCAGATTGCATACACACAGAGTTCCTCTGTTACCTGTACGAAGATCCCCTGATTGCAGGCCGTATCAAGCGTATGTGCTTGTTTACGCAAGTCCCCTTTTATTATTATTTAACGAGTATTTTTGCATATTCCCAGACAAATTTGAATTTATCGCCTGAGTTTTTAAGAAGACCTTATGATGCGGCTACAAAAACATTTACGGTAGGGGTGGATGATGATTATAACGGACCAGACTCTGTAGTGGTGCGTTTGTATGCAGATGGTACCCTTGTCACAGGCGATACCGCAGACAACGTGAATGGAACAAAATTTAAAGATGTCCTGAATTATGAAATAACATTAAATATCGTTTCAGAATAAAAGCGGTATAACAGGCTGCTCCAGACATTTTTTCAAAATGAATAAAGGGTTTTAATTAACACGGAGCTCTTCTGCCTTACAGGCGGAAGAGCTCCTGCTTTTTCTGATTTTACCCTGTCCCTAAAGCACTACGCCCGTTTCATCTTGATGATAAACAGAACTTTGTCCTGACAAATGTCTTGAC
>CADBMH010000210.1 GCA_902795705.1 uncultured Lachnospiraceae bacterium
AATTTACGAAAATGGGTGTCGGATATTGCCACACAGAAAGTGGCTATAAGAATTACTGGGTACAGCTTTTTTCAGATTAGTATAGTAAATGAATAAAATAATTGCTCTATGCCGGATTGCAATGCCATAGATGAAAGCATATGCAGCAAGACATTCGGCAATTTCTAAATTCGTTGACTATATAAATTAAAAAATATACGCAAAATTGCAGCAGCGCGATCAATCGCGCAGAAATGAGGTAAAAAATGTTAGACATCAAATTTTTAAGAGAAAATCCTGAAGTGGTAAAGGAGAATATCAGGAACAAATTTCAGGAGGACAAGCTTTCACTGGTAGACGAGGTGATTGAACTCGATGAAAAGTCGAGAAAGGCAAAGCAGGAGGCAGATGATCTTCGTGCCAACCGTAAAAAAATCTCGAAAGAGATTGGTGCATTAATGGGACAGGGAAAGAAGGAAGAGGCCGAAGCGAAGAAGGCAGAGGTTGCAAAGAATGCAGAGCGCCTTGCGGAGCTTGAGGTGCAGGAAAAGGAGCTGCAGGAGAAGGTTCGTGAGAGAATGCTTGTGATTCCGAATATCATTGATCCGAGTGTGCCGATTGGAAAAGATGACAGTGAGAATGTGGAAATTGAGAAATTTGGTGAGCCGGTCGTTCCGGATTATGAAATCCCGTATCATGCTGAGATTATGGAAAGCTTTGACGGACTGGATATCGATGCGGCAGGACGAGTTGCCGGAAACGGATTTTACTATCTGATGGGAGATATTGCGAGACTTCATTCCGCAGTGATCTCTTATGCGAGAGACTTTATGATAGACAGAGGATTTACTTACTGTGTACCGCCGTTTATGATCCGCAGTAATGTGGTGACAGGCGTAATGAGCTTTGCAGAGATGGACGCGATGATGTATAAGATCGAGGGGGAGGATCTCTACCTGATCGGAACGAGCGAGCATTCGATGATCGGAAAATTCATTGACACGATCACACCGGAGGCAGAGCTTCCGAAGACATTGACCTCTTATTCACCGTGCTTTCGAAAAGAAAAGGGCGCGCACGGTATTGAGGAGCGCGGGGTTTACCGTATCCATCAGTTTGAGAAGCAGGAGATGATCGTAGTCTGTAAGCCGGAGGAGAGCAAGGAATGGTTTGACAAGCTGTGGAAGAATACGGTGGATCTGTTCCGTACTTTGGACATACCGGTTCGCACGCTGGAGTGCTGTTCCGGAGATCTGGCAGATCTGAAGGTGAAATCAATCGATGTGGAGGCATGGAGCCCGAGACAGCAGAAATATTTTGAGGTGGGAAGCTGTTCAAACCTGGGAGATGCGCAGGCGCGCCGCCTGCAGATCCGTATCCGCAAGGAGGACGGCAGCAAGTATTTTGCACATACGCTGAATAATACAGTAGTCGCACCACCTCGTATGCTGATCGCATTTTTGGAGAATAATCTTCAGGCGGATGGAACGGTTCTGATTCCGGAGGCACTTCGTATGTATATGGGCGGTAAGGAGAAGCTGGAGCCGAAGAAATAGGATATTTAAACAGCTATGTTTTTTGGGGAACTGCTAGTATTAGCTTAAGCAATCAGCAGTTCCTGAATGACATAGCTGTTTTTCTATTGTTTTATATATCTTTGATTTTTGCTTTTCGGTTTATCTGGAATCGTCATTCTGACCAATCCGAATTCCATTGCAGGATTCAGGTAATTTTTGCGCAATGTTTCTTTTGATTTTAGCCCCAGATGCTTCGTAATATTCTGTCTGAAAGCGTTCAATCTGACTTTCCAATGGAATATATTCAAAAATATTTCTCCATTTATATAATAGCAGTGTGTGCCATAATCTCGCCATTCTGCCATTTCCATCTTGCTTATTATCTTACTTACTATTATACACATTTTTATACTGTTACCATTCCATTCACATCATACTCATTTTGCAAGTTGTATTTTACGGGGGATTTTATGAAGAAATTATTTTTATGTCTGTTTTGTTTTTTCATATTGTTTAATCTGTCTGCATGTGGAAAATCAGCGGT
>CADBMH010000211.1 GCA_902795705.1 uncultured Lachnospiraceae bacterium
CATGTAAGTACCGATGTTTTTCTAACAGTCTGTTTTTATATTTTATGCAATATATACAACATAATGTAGAAATTTGAGAGTTTCGCGTATAATTAAGTACACAAAAATAAAAGGAGTAAAAGTCCGGCATCAGGCAGGATTTTATATGTAAAATGAATATAAAGTATAGGACAAACAAGAGGACTACAAGAGAGAATAAGAAAAATGGTGTGACCTGGCTTACTTATGATATTTTTGAACAATGTCATATCAAATGCGCTGTTTCTACGAGACTTGGCGGAGTGAGTGAGGGATATTTAGGTACGATGAATATGAGTACGACAAGGGGTGACAAAGCGGAATATGTGGAGAAAAATCATGAAATTTTTGCCGAAGCGGTTGGCTACGATAGAAAAAGGCTTGTCATGTCAGACCAGATTCATGAGACGACAGTACTTCGAATCGATGAAGCAGATGCCGGAAAAGGGGTTGTCAGGCGTGGAGTCGATGGCCTCATGACCGATGTGCCTAAGCTTCCGCTTATGACCTTTTATGCCGATTGTGTACCTCTGATGTTTTATGATACAAAACATCATGTTATCGCTATGTCACATTCGGGGTGGCGCGGAACGGTCATGCGGATTGGGAAGATTACACTGCAGAGAATGCATGAAGAGTACGGTACACTTCCGTGCAATGTTGCTGCAGCGATAGGACCGTCGATTTGCCAGAGCTGCTATGAGGTTGATGAGCCGCTTTTGGAGGCATTTACCGGTGAATTTGGCAGCGAAGCAGAAAAATGGTTCCTGCCATCAGATAAAGAGGCGCATTATCTACTTGATCTGGCGGCGGCCTGCAGATATACCTTGATCGATGCCGGCATGGACGAAGCAGATATTGCGATGCCGGATCTTTGTACCTGCTGTAATCCGGACTATTTGTTTTCGCATAGGGCGAGTAATGGAAAAAGAGGTAATTTATCCGTAGTAATGGAGTTATTGTAATGGAATCGAATTTATGTTATAACATTTATAAAGGATAAGAATCAGGAGGGATATAAACTATGGCACAAAATCCAATCGTAACATTTGATACTACAGCGGGTACGATCAAGGCGGAGCTTTATCCGGAGATCGCCCCGAATACGGTTAATAATTATATTTCTTTGATCAAAAAGGGATATTATGACGGGTTGATTTTTCACAGAGTCATTAAAGGATTCATGATTCAGGGCGGTGATCCGGAGGGAACCGGTATGGGAGGTCCGGGATACTCTATCAAGGGTGAGTTTTCGCAGAATGGCTTTGAAAATGGTTTGAAGCATACAGCGGGAGTGCTCTCTATGGCGCGTTCGCAGATGCCGGATTCTGCAGGTTCACAGTTTTTCATCATGCATAAAAATGCTCCGCATTTAGATGGAAGCTATGCAGCATTTGGCAAGGTGACAGAAGGCATGGAGGTTGTCGATCAGATTGCGGAAACGGAAACGGATTTCAGGGATATGCCGGTAGAACCGCAGATGATGATCAAGGTGACGGTGGAAACCTTTGGTGCAGATTATCCGGAGCCGAAAAAATGTTAGTATAAGTTTGTCTTCATGCGAATAAGATAAAGTAGTACCTGTACAAGGTACGAGTTATATGAAAAAAGGACCAGACATAATATGAAAAAAGCTGTGGGAAAACAGAAAAAACATGAAAAGTCAAAAAGGATTCTTTTCTTTGTTTTGGGAATGCTTTGTGTTTTGGCAGCGATATATCAAAAAAGTCATATGGCAGAGAAGATGAAAACGACGCTCATTTTCTCTGCCCTTTCCGGTTCGGCGGAACGGTTTTTCTATTCTTTTAGCGGGCAGGCAGAGACGAAAGCAGAGGAGCATGAAATTGAAGAAAAGGTTTCAGCGCCCGGAAAATCCGCGGGTATTGAAAAGAAGCTTCGTGTTTTGATAAAAACAGAGGATTTTCGTTCGTTGTTTCATTCTAAGCTTTGCTTTACTTCGGATACTCCGTATATCGTTTCGGTGGACAAAAAAGAGACGGAGTATGCTGCGGGTAAGAGGATTACCTTTTTAGCAAAGAATTTAAAAAAGAGTAATGAGATATGGATTTATCCGAAGGAGAAAGGGAGGATAAAGCTGCTTTCATTAAAACGAAAGGGGCGGAATCCGTCATACCGTGGGAAATTTCAGGTACAAAAAAGGGAGGAAGGGCTGACGGTCGTGAATGAGCTTTCCTTAGAACAATATTTATATGCAGTGCTGCCAAGTGAGATGTCTACATCAAGCCCGATCGAGGCTTTAAAGGCGCAGGCGGTCTGCGCGCGGACTTATGCGTATAATCAGCTGAAGGCATCCCGGTATGACAAATATGACGCTATGCTTGATGACAGTGATGCCTGTCAGGTCTACAATAACTTTCCGGAAGATAAAAGGTCAAGAAAGGCCGTGGAGGAGACAAGAGGGATTGTTGTTCAGAAGAACGGTAAAACAGTGCCGGTATATTATTATTCGACCTCCTGGGGGTATACGGCATCAGGCAGAGAGGTCTGGAATACGGCAAAGGAGATTCCGCACCTTCAGGGTAAGGCACAATGGATAAAAAGCGGGGATAATCCCTGGGGAGAGTTGTCGAAGGAAGAGGATTTTGAAGCATTTCTTAAAAATTCTACAAAAAAGACATACGACAGCAGTAGTCCCTGGTACCGCTGGCAGATAAGTTGTGAATGGAAAAGCCTCCGGAAAAAGCTGTCTGTGGCTTTAATATCATGTCATCAGGAAAGCCGGAATCTGGTCCTGCAGAGGGCAAAGGGACAGAAGGACTTTGTATCAGTGGAGAATCTGGCACCTGGTGAAATCCTGGGCATTTCTGTGGGCAGGAGAGAAAAAAGCGGTCTTGTTACAGAGCTTGTGTTCCATGGGAAAAAGGCAGATATTAAAGTCAGGACACAATATTTGGTCCGTAAGGCGCTGTCACCTGCCTGTAGGAGGGTGCTGTATGGAAATGGAAAAAGCCATACCGGATTGTCAATACTTCCGAGTGCGGCGTTTTATTTTGAGAAGTCGGGAAAAAAGTTCTTGATCTGTGGCGGAGGTTTCGGGCATGGCACGGGCATGAGTCAGTGGGGCGCCAAAACCCAGGCAGAGTCAGGTTTTGATTATAAAGCGATTTTAAAGCATTATTTTCAAGGGGTATTCTTAGGAACTGTTGCAGAATAACTTTTAATTTTGCTTGCCTGCTTTTCCGATTGTCTGCGTCAGAAAGCCTCGACAATGCTCGCATTGTCTACGTTTTCTTCCTTGCACTCAAAAAAGCACTCTGCGCAAAATTTAAAAGTTATTTCTGAACAGTTCCTTAGGAACTGTGACGGATAGATAGAACGGGGCTGTTTGAAATTTATGAAATATAGAGGAAATCTGAGAAAAATCAAGGAAAAAACTTTTTGGAATTAGAAAAAAATCGGTTTCCAAATCAGAATTCTTTCGGTATACTATAAGAGAGCATAGTTTTTTGTGTTATATTTTTATGATTCACAGTTGCTTCTTTCATGATAAATGTACTGTGAATATAAACGCAGGCTATCAATATACAGAATAAGGGAGGGCTAGTATGCATTCATTTCAAGATTTTGATTTTGACCAATTAGAGATAAATCCATTTAAGATGATCGGAAAGGACTGGATGCTCATTACGGCAGGTGATGAGAAAAAGGCAAATACCATGACTGCTTCCTGGGGCGGCATGGGTGTGGTGTGGGGCCAGAATGTAGTATTCATTTTTGTCAGAGAAAGCAGATATACAAAAGAATTTATCGAAAAGGAGCAGAAGTTTTCCTTAAGCTTTCCGGATGAGCAGTACCGAAGGGAAATGAAATTTTTGGGAGCTGTTTCCGGAAGAAATGAGGATAAGATTAAGGAAGCGGGGGTTCATATCGGATATATAGATGGGATTCCTTATATTGATGAAGGCAAAATGGTCTTCCTGTGCAAATGCCTGTCAAAGACAGAGCTGAAAAAAGAAGATTATCTGGAACCATCTATTGAAAAGGCATTTTATGCGGATGGAGACTATCATACGATGTATATTGCACAGATCCTTGGTATGTATGCAAGGTAAAGTGTGATTTTCATAAATTCGTCAGAGTTTATTTTTCATGTCACCTGGTGACAGGGGTTGAGTGTAGCCGGTAGTATATTATGCACAAAAAGATTGCATTTTAAATAAGAGGAAATGACAAAACTTTGACAATGTTTGCTGGTACATTTAAGAATAAGAAAAAGTTGACACATAGGCACAAGAGTGGTACACTAATTTTTGGTGGAATTGTACATGATATCGGTCGAGAAAGGCTTTTTTCGGAAGTTATGTACAAAAACCTGAAAATTATTAACCCTGAAGGAGGAGATTAAAAAATGAGATTAAGCAAAAAAATTACATCAGTAGCATTGGCAACAGTAATCGCAGCAGCTTCATTAGGTGAGCCGGCAGCACAGGCAGCATCTGCAAAGATTCCGGTTAGCACATATTTCATGAGCACCAGTGAGTGGCTGTCTGAGGGAAATGTAAAGAAGACGGTTACCTTTAAGACCGGAAAGAAGGTAAATGTTACCCTGACGATCAAGAAAGGCAAAAAAGAGTGCAAGGGCGTTAATGTATTCTGTGTCGATACAAAAGGTATTTTAAAGAAATTCAAAAAGGTAAAATACTCTAATATCGTTGTAAAGGCTGACGGAAAGAAAGTCAGTGGTGTGAAGACACAGCAGGGCTACTTTGAGAAGAAAGAGGGTACAAACAGCTGGAGATTATCTTTCTTTAATAAGTGGGGAAGCCAGGGCGATAATACAAAGAGCAACGGAACCAGCAAGAAATATGCATTTAAGAAGAAATTAACAGTTTCTATGACCATCGTTGCAAAATAATTTCAGATAAAAATGAACATGATGTGGCCGGGCAGATTTTGCTGTCCGGTCATTTAAAAAAGAAAGGTAAAAATCAGGGAGGTATCAGATTATGAGAATTACGAAAAAATTAGCGGCAGTCGCTTTATCAGCAGTAGTGGCTTTATCAGCAATAGTGGTTCCGGCACCACAGAAGGCAGAGGCGGCTTCTTACAAAGCAGCTCTTTGCATGCAGACGAATAATTTCTATAACCGTGATAATATTGCTCTGGCAAATACTTGTACAGGCATTAAGTTAAAGACCGGTAAAAAGATTTCAGGAACGAGTGTAAAGGATGCTACTTTTAAAAAGGGGAAATTAAATTTTACAGTTACGCTCAAAGGTTTTAATAAAGTAAAAAAGGCAAAGTCTTTCAACTTTGTAGGTGTATACACGACACTTCCGGGAAAGAATAAGAGTAAGATGAAAAATATCAAGCTTGTGGTCAAGGTTGACGGAAAAACCGTGAAGACGATCAAGAATCCGGCAATGGAGCCACAGACAGGAACTTCCGGAAATGTAAATCTTTTGGCTGTAAATAACTATAACAGTGAGGCAAAGAAGAAATGCAAGAGCGTAAAGATGCCGAAAAAAACGATGTCTATCACAGTTACGGGGACTTTAAAATAGTCACATGCATTTTGGCTTGAGAAAATGTAGAGAATGAAGATAAGAGCAGTATTTTCATCTATGGATGGAAATGCTGCTTTTGCTTTTCATATGTAGATATGATAAAATAAAAAAAGACAGTCGAGCTTGCATTTATAAAGAAAGGAAAACTGAAATGTTAGATCAGGGGAAGCTTATTGAGATGATGCAGGAGATCAGAATGATCGCCGGTTCGCAAAACAATCATATGACACAGGAAGAGATTTCGAAATATTTAGGAGAAGAATTATCAGCAGAACAGTATAGGGCGGTATATCAATATCTGGGCGAGCATGGTGTCAAAGTAGAGGGATATCAATATGTTCCTATACAGGAGGAAACAAAAAGATTACAGGATTTAGAGCCGGTCGAAAAAACTGTAAAAATCAAGAACCCAAAGAAAAAAAGCAGTGGAAGAAAAAACGGACAAAACAGTACAGGAAAGAGCAGGGAACATTATTTTTATGAGCTTAGAAAGATAGAGGGAAATTTAAAAGAAGAACAGGCGCTTATTTTGGAATATGTATCCGGTGCATTTCATCATAAGGAGCAGATTGCGAAGCTGTATTTAAATCGGGTAGTAGAGCTTGCGGGAAAATATGAAAATAGACCGGTGCTTATGGAGGAAGTGATCGCTGAGGGAAATGTAGGGTTAATGCTTGCTTTAAAACTCATTGAGGAAAATCGGCTGGATTATATCGGAGCTTCCGGTGAATTGCTGGAAGAAAAATTTTTCGGAACCCTGGAAGGGGAAATCGTTCAGGCGATGGAAAGCTATATCGATGAGATGACTGCCTCAAAGGATTGGGAGGCTGTGCTTCTTGCCAGAACGAATCTTTTGCATGAGGCCACAAAGTATATGGCAGAGGAAATGGGACGGGAGCCTACTTTAGAGGAGCTTTCGGAATATACGAAGTTAGATGTGAATGAAATTAAAAGGCTTCGGGAGCTGTCGAAGAGTTAACTGAAAATGCACTATATGCTGTAGTGCTGGAAATGCAGAAGGTTTTCGGACAGTCTGAAAGGGAGAGTGTGAATTTGAAAAAAAAGAATAAACTTGCAGCGGCACTCTTAGAGTGGTACGCAGCAAACAAAAGAGAACTGCCCTGGCGGCAGGCTCCTTCCCCGTATCATGTCTGGATTTCCGAGATCATGCTGCAGCAGACGCGGGTGGAGGCGGTTAAGGAATATTACCGGAGGTTTCTAAAGCGCCTGCCGGATATAAAAAGCTTGTCTGAAGTGGATGAGGATGAGCTTTTAAAGCTTTGGCAGGGGCTTGGTTACTATAACCGTGCGAGAAATCTGAAAAAAGCTGCCGTCATTTTAGCGGAGGAATGTGATTCTGTTTTTCCGGAAGAATTTGAGGAGATTATGAAGCTGCCGGGGATCGGAGCTTATACAGCGGGGGCGATCGCATCGATTGCTTTTGGGAAATGTGTACCTGCGGTGGACGGAAATGTCTATCGAATCTATACCAGGCTTTATGGGGATGGAGAAGATATCGGAAAGGCTTCCCATCAAAAAAGGATTCGGGAAGAGATTACGAAACTCGTACCGGAGGAATGTCCCGGGGACTTTAATCAGGCGCTTATGGATCTTGGGGCAACGGTCTGTCTGCCGAATGGAGAGCCTCTTTGTGCGGAGTGCCCGCTTTTTTTTATGTGTTAAGCAGGGAAAAAGGGGAATCCGACGGATTATCCATATAAGATGCCGAAGAAACAGAGAAGAGTCGAAGAAAAAACGGTACTTCTTTTAGAGTATGAAGGCAGATATATGATCAGAAAAAGGCCGGATAACGGACTTTTGGCGGGACTTTGGGAATTTCCCTGTCTGGATGGAAGGCTGTCGCCGGAGGAAGTGGCAGCACTTTTAGAAAGCTTTTGCGGACAGGTAGAAGAATTAGAACTGTTAGGGAAGGGAAAGCATATTTTTTCCCATATAGAGTGGAGGATGTTTGGATATATGGTACATTTGAAGAAAGAGATACGTCTGCCTGAGGAGCTTATCCTGGTGTCTGTGGAGGAGTTGAAAACAAGATATAGTATACCGGCTGCATTCGCATACTATTTAAACCGGATTCCCGGAATCCTGTAAAATCAGCATGTTTCATAAGGAACTGTGACCAACGGCTGTTCTTTTTGCAAGCATACTACATCTGTAGTTCCTAGTAAAAAGTGGGATTATACAATATTTAGTAATAAAATTAAAAAAAATCACAAGATGTTGTGGACAATTCGAAAAGGAAGTGCTATAATAACATTCAGTTCCGTAAAAGATTAAACAGTTGTAGAAAATCTTTTGTATGTAAATAAGGAGGATGGAATAGCATGAAGGTTACAAAACGGGATGGCAGAATTGTGGATTATGATCGGAATAAGATTATTATTGCGATCCAGAAAGCAAATGCCGAAGTAGACAGATATGAACAGGTTACAGATGAAAAAATCGAGTCGATTGTAGCAGGGATTGAAAATGTACATGCAGATAACCTGATGGTAGAGGATATTCAGGATATGATCGAAGAAAAGCTGATGAGTGAGCATAAGTATTCATTGGCAAAGAAATACATCATTTACCGGTATACCAGACAAATGGTCAGACAGGCGAATACAACCGATGATTCGATCATGAGCCTCATAAAGAACAGCAATAAGGATGTTATGGAGGAAAATTCAAATAAGAATGCTTACATTGCATCTACGCAGCGTGATCTGATTGCCGGAGAGGTTTCTAAGGATCTGACAAAGAGGGTTCTCCTGCCGGAGAAGATTGTGAAGGCACATGAGGAAGGGATTATTCATTTCCATGACATGGATTACTTTTTGCAGAGTATTTTTAACTGCTGTTTGATCAATATCGGAGATATGTTAGAAAATGGTACTGTGATGAATGGAAAGCTGATTGAAAGTCCTAAGAGCTTTCAGGTAGCATGTACCGTGATGACACAGATCATTTCAGCGGTAGCCAGCAGTCAGTATGGCGGACAGTCTGTAGATGTCAGACATTTAGGCAAGTATTTGCGCAGAAGCCGCGAAAAATATGAGAAGCATTATGATGAAAAATATGGTGACAGCATCAGTCCTGAGATTCGTGAAGAATTTATCAAGGATCGTTTATATGATGAATTGAAGTCCGGTGTACAGACAATTCAGTATCAGATCAATACATTGATGACAACGAATGGACAGTCACCGTTTGTCACGTTGTTTTTGAATCTGGACAAGGATGATCCGTATGTGGAAGAAAATGCGATGATCATTGAAGAAATCCTGAATCAGAGGATTGAAGGAATTAAAAATGAAAAGGGTGTTTATGTGACACCGGCATTTCCGAAGCTTGTGTATGTGCTTGACGAGCATAACTGCTTAAAGGGCGGAAAGTATGATTATCTGACGAAGCTTGCCGTGAAATGTTCTGCAAAAAGAATGTATCCGGATTATATTTCTGCAAAGAAGATGCGTGAAAATTATGAGGGTGAGGTATTCTCCTGCATGGGATGTCGTTCGTTCCTGGCACCTTGGAAGGATGAGAACGGAAAATACCAGTGGGAAGGAAGATTTAATCAGGGTGTGGTAAGCTTGAATCTTCCGCAGATTGCTTTGACGGCAGCAGGCGATGAGGAGGAGTTCTGGACACTGTTAGAGGAGAGACTGTCTCTGTGCTTTGAAGCATTGATGTGCAGGCATCATGCATTAGAGGGAACCTTGTCCAATGTGAGTCCGATTCATTGGCAGTATGGTGCGATTGCCAGACTGAAGAAGGGAGAAAAAATAGATAAGCTGCTGCATGATGGCTATTCTTCCATTTCCCTCGGATATATCGGCTTATATGAAACAACCAAAATTATGACAGGTGTGAGCCATACAGATCCAAAGGGAACGAATTTTGCACTTCGCCTGATGAAACGCCTGCGCCTGGCATGTGATACATGGAAACTGGAAACCGGTATAGGGTTTGCGTTATATGGGACGCCTGCAGAGAGCTTGTGCTATCGTTTCGCTGAAATCGATAAAAAGAAGTTTGGTGAGATCAAGGATATTACGGATAAGGGATATTATACAAACTCTTATCATGTGGATGTCAGAGAGAAGATTGATGCATTCAGCAAATTCAAATTCGAAAGCCAGTTCCAGAAGATTTCTTCCGGCGGTTCGATTTCTTATGTAGAAGTGCCGAATATGAAAAATAATCTGGAAGCCATGGAGGATATTGTAAAATTTATCTATGACAATATCCAGTATGCGGAATTTAATACAAAATCAGATTATTGTCATGTATGTGGATACAGCGGAGAAATTAAGATCAATAATAAGTTAGAGTGGGAGTGCCCGCAGTGTCATAATAAAGATAAGAATAAAATGAATGTAACACGCAGAACCTGTGGATATCTGGGCGAAAATTTCTGGAATGTCGGAAAGACAAAGGAGATTAATGCAAGAGTTCTGCATTTGTAGAAAAAAGTTGTGGAAACGGCTTCAAAAGGAATAAGAAAAGGGCAAAATCCGGATTTTGCCCTTTTTATGCGCACAAAAGCCGCTTGAAATGCGGTTAGACATGTGTAGAATGTCCTGTGGAAAGGAAAAGAAATATATGAATTATGCGGATATTAAGCAGTATGATGTGGCAAACGGTCCGGGAGTACGGGTTTCTCTGTTTGTCAGCGGGTGTACTCACCACTGTAAAGAATGCTTTAATCCGGAAACTTGGGATTTTAATTACGGAAAACTCTTTACAGATGAGACAATAAATGAGATAATAGAATATATGGCACTTGATTATATTCAGGGTCTTACCCTGCTTGGCGGAGATCCGATGGAGCGTTCCAATCAAAAGGGACTCCTGCCTCTGCTTAGAAAGGTGAGGGAGATTTATCCGGAAAAAAACATCTGGTGTTTTACCGGATATGATTTTGAAAAGGATATATTAAAAAAAATGGTGCCCGAATGGGAAGAAACAAAGGAATTTCTTTCCTATATTGATGTGTTGGTGGATGGTGAGTTTATCCTTGAAGAGAAGGACTTAAATCTGGTTTTTAAGGGCTCGGCAAATCAAAGAACGATTCTGGTTCCGGAAAGCTTAACGAAAGGAGAGCTTATTTTGTGGGACAGAAATTAAACGGTGGGGAGGTATGAGATGACATTAGCAGAATTAATACGCATGGCAAGAGAAGATGAATGTTCGGATTTACATTTGACCGCAGGAACGGCGGTCGCAGTGAGAAGATATGGTGTTTTGAAGATTTTGGAGGATATTTCTCCGAGTTTGGAAGATATGGAGAAGATGATCTTTTCTCTTTTGGATGACCAGGATATCAAAAAAATCAAAAGCGGGATTGATGTTGATGTGGCTACGACGGATACGGAAGGTGCACGTATTCGTATGAATGTGTACCGCCAGAGAAATAATGTGGCTGCGAGTATCCGTTTGCTGGATCCGGAGATTCCTACACTGGATCAGCTTGGTTTTTCAAAGGTGGCGAAGGATTTCGCGGAGAGAAGAAGTGGTCTGGTGCTTGTAACAGGACCGACCGGAAGTGGTAAGTCAACGACATTGGCGGCAATGTTGAACCATATCAACCATACACTTGCCCGCCACATCATTACGGTAGAGGATCCGATCGAGTATGTATATCCACATGATAAGGCGATGATCCATCAGAGACAGATTGGGAAGGATGTGTCAGATTTTGCAACGGCGCTTCGTTCCTGTCTTCGTGAGGATCCGGATGTGATCATGGTGGGTGAGATGCGTGATTTTGAGACGATTAATGCTGCGGTGACGGCGGCTGAGACAGGGCATCTGGTGTTATCGACGCTGCATACAAAGAGTGCGGCACAGACTGTAGAACGTATCATCAATGCGTGTCCGATTGAGATTCAGACTACCATGCAGGTGCAGCTTGCGAGTGTTCTGACCGGTGTGATCACGCAGGAGCTTCTGCCTTTGATTGACGGCTCCGGTCGTGCAGCAGCCACGGAAATCATGATCAATACACCGGCAATCGGAAATCTGATTCGTGAAAATAAACCGATGCAGATTCAAACAGTAATCCAGTCCAATCAGAATATCGGTATGCATACGATGAATCACTCGCTTGCAGAGCTGGTTCACACGAGAAAGGTGGCCAGAATGGAAGCGTTAAAGTATACGGAATCAGAGACTGAATTAAAGAGAATGATTTAGTGAAAAAAGTATCTTGAAATTTCAACAGAAATTAGGTACAATAGTTTTTGGAGTGTCAAAGGCAATATTTGGCAGTTTCCGAAAACTTGATCCATTGCCACGGAGCTTTCCTGAAAAGCTTTTAGGGGAAACCCGAAGAAAGTTTCTTTTGGACGAGCAGTATGTGACAAAATATAAATATTTTAGGAGGATTTTTAAAATGGCAGTGAAAGTTGCAATCAATGGTTTTGGTCGTATCGGACGTCTTGCGTTCAGACAGATGTTTGGTGCAGAGGGTTATGAAGTAGTAGCTATCAACGATTTGACAAGCCCTAAGATGCTTGCTCATCTTTTGAAGTATGATTCATCACAGGGTAAGTATGAGAAGGCTGATACAGTTTCCGCAGGTGAGGATTCGATCACGGTTGATGGAAAGACTATCAAGATATATGCTGAGCCGGACGCAAATAATTGTCCATGGAAGGATCTTGGTGTAGATGTAGTTCTTGAGTGCTCAGGCTTCTACACATCCAAGGAGAAGGCACAGGCACATATCAATGCAGGTGCCCGCAAGGTTGTTATCTCTGCTCCTGCAGGA
>CADBMH010000212.1 GCA_902795705.1 uncultured Lachnospiraceae bacterium
ATTACAGTTCAAAATGCGGCAGATATCATTTAATGTTTTTGTTGATACATCTTTATTGTGTTTTAATCGGTGAAGGGTGCTGTGTGACATATTATATTTATGGGTTAAGGTATACCAGTTTTCATCAGATTGTTCTAAAGTGGTCCAAAAAGGCGAATAATCGATCAAATATGTCCCTCACTTTCCTAATTGTCTATGTATATGGAGAAAGTATATTATCTTTAAAAAGAATAAAACATATTTTTAATATTGAATATCTTCGTAAAAACGAATATAATGTAACTATATTCTTTATAATGTGTCTTTCTGTTCATAATTATGAAAAAAGCCGTAAATGACTTTAACATGCAATTTTGAATGACCGGTAATTTTCAATCTGAAGAAATTGTGTGCAGCGGGCAAAATGAACAAAAGGTGCAATGTTAAACAAAGGAAGGGGGAAAGTTGGAAAAAGTGTAAATTGCTTCGCAATTTGACTATGTCTAAAAAGTGTGGACATATATATTGAAAATAGGAAATTCTTTTACAATTTGTAGAAGGGAATGGAGGAAAAAGTATGAGAATAGGAAACTGTCGAAAGGCACTGGCAGGGATTTTGGCACTGGCACTTAGTGTCACATCGGTGTCCGTACCGGTCAAGAAGGGGAGTGCGGCAAAGATGCCGGTGCTTTCCATAAAAAGGCTTACAGTGTCGGAAGGGAAGAAAAAGGCAGTTACGATTAAAAATCTGAAAAGCGCAAAGATTTCTTCTCTTATAGTTAAAGCTTCAAAAAAGTCAATTGTTAAAATCAAAAAGAATACAAAACGGAAATTTACTGTGATGGGGAAGAAAGCAGGGATTGTTACTGTTACTGCAAAAGTTAAATTAAAAAAGGTGAAGGGAAAGCAGAAGAGCTATACATTAAAGCTCAAAGTAACGGTAAAGAAGGTGAAAAAAGCTCCAAGCACAGAGCCTTCTTTGGCAGTTTCCGTGTCGGAAGAACCGGCGAAGTCACCGGAACCGGAAAAAACACCGGATCCTACAAAAGAGCCGGAGACGACCGATACACCGGAACCAAGCATGGAGGTGACACCGGAAGTGACAGTGGCACCGTCACAGGAAGTAAAAGTAGTAAACAAGGTTATGGTGACGACTCAGAAAGAGCTTGAGGAAGCACTTTCACAGACAGTGAAAGGACAGGAGGAAACGGAGCTTACGATTGGGAAAGAGGCTGTAAATCTGACGATTCCTTCGGGAGATTATCAGACGGTGGATCTGCTTGTAGATGCTCCAAAGGCAGACATAGTTAATAATGGAGTTTTCCGTTCTATCATGATTCAGTCGATTGCATCAGACACATGGACAGAAAATGCGAAGGGAAATAAGATAGCAGTCTATGCAGCAGCGGGGCGTGTGGTCATCCCGTCAGAAGCGATGCTTGATGAGGTAGTTATCAAAAGTGAGCATTCTAATTTTATCATTGAAGTACAGGGAACCGTGAAACACATTGCAGTCGAAGGGACTTCCGATGTCCGGCTTAAGGTATCGGGTGAGGTGTCCGAAGTACAGCTTGATGGCCGCACGAAGTTAGAGATCGAGGGACAGTCAGAGAAGACGATACCTGTAAGGATCGGTGAAAATGCAGACGGTACACAGGTGACTTCCAATGTATCGGTAGCTGTAGAGACAAATGCCGTGGCAGAAATCAACCTGCAGAAAGGCGCAGAGGGAAGTACCGTTAAGGCAGATAGTACCGAGAAAAAAGTTGAAGTTACCAATAATACCACAGGCAGTGTCAACTATACAACACCGCAGGGAATTGACAGAACTTTAGCTGTAAATGCCAATGTGACTTATGATGGAAATGGAAATGTTGTTGCCTCTACAACGGGTGGCAGTGGCTCCGGAGGAAGCTCCTCTTCCGGAAGCGGTTCTTCGAGCGGAGGTTCCGGTGGTGGTGGAAGCAGCTCTGGTACAGGGGATTCCGGTAGTTCATCATCCGGTAATCTGATCCGCAGGGTGACAAGCTTTATTCGTCCGGATGGTATTGACGGTGGTGTTTATGGGGAGAGTGTGAAAACCTTGGAAGAAGTGAAGGCACTGCTTCCGACCACCGTGACTGGAAAGACAAATACGGGGGAAGAAGTTGTGTTCCCTGTGACGGAATGGACTGCACCAGCAGAGTATGCAGGAAAGGACAGTGCGGTTGGGAGCTATATCTTTACGGCAGTGCTTGGAACGCCTATAGTGACCTGCACGGTAGATGAAGGGATTAAGGCGACTGTGGTGGTGAATGTTCTGCCGAAGGGGGATATTGTTTATACAGATAATACAAAAGAGGATTTGAAAGGGCTGGAAATTGAAAAAAAAGAGATATATAACGGTCAAATGTACATTACGATAAAAAATAATACCGGAAAAAATATTTCGGTAGATTGCGATTTGCTTTTATATCAAAATGGTAACTTTGATAGGCGTATAAATGGATTTTATCAATCGTTAGCGAAGGGATTATCCTATGTTTGTGGTATATCTATTGATACTATCAAGGATTTATCTTATCAATTACACTGCGATGTGAAAGAAATTGCTGATGATATCGGCGATTCTGATATAGAAATTTCATATGATTTGGTAAAGGGGAATGAAGAAGACGCAGATGATGGAATATTTTGGTTATCGGTGAAAAATAAGGCTAATTTGCTTATTGATTATTGCAGGCTTCAGGTTATATGGAGAAGATCGGGCGAGATTGTCCAAATGTATGATATGGAGATTCAAGATATTCCGAGTGGGGAAATAAGGAAGAGAAACGGTGTAGTATGGGGAACAGAGGAAGAATTGGAAATTCATTTTCTATCAAAATCTTTGGTATTAAATGAACCGACATCATCAGAGACATTACAGTATAAAGATTCTGTTTCAGATAACATGAAAAATATTGAGATTATTTCAGAAAATATCAAAGAAGATTATACTTATATAGAATTACTCAATAAGGGTGAAGCGACTCTTGATATATCAGGAACTGTTTTTTTCTATAAAAATGGCAAATTGCAGAAAAAATCTTACTTTAATGTGATTATGGAAAAGGAAACAAACTATGTTTTATCATGTAATTGTGATATAGAATGGGATCGATATGTTGTGTATGTGAGAGATATCAGTGAGATGGATAGTAGCGGATATCCGGTATCTATTGTCGGAGCGCTTGATAAAACCTTGAAGAGTGATGAAAATGATGAAGAAGGAGCATTTTATCCGATTGTAATTAAAAATGAATCAAATTACTGTGTCAGAGATGTAGGTTATCAAGTGGTATTTAAAAAAGATGGTGAAATTGTGGATCAGTGTCGTGGTTCTGTTTCGGAACTCTCTCCGGGGGAAGAAGATCAGCAACGGGTTTATATTATTCCCAATGATTGGGCGATGGAAATCAGACATACAGATTTTGATGATGCTGTTGTAAACATTCTGCATAAATCTGTTCTGGATGGAAAAGAAGTGGAAAATAGTCCGGATAAGATTCAATATACAGCTTCTACAAACTCATCTGTCAAGGCATTTCAGCTATTAGATGAGAAAAAAGTGCAGATTGCAGAAAGGGAATATTTGTATTTGACTTTACAAAATGGAAGTGAATTTTATCGGGCGGATTTGGATTCAGTAATGGTATATTTTTATAAGGACAATGCCTTGACAGGTGCGAAAAAAGGAAACAGGGATTCTGACTTTGATAGTGGGAATGGGCGTTGGAGTTCCTTGGATTGTGAAAAGAGTGTCGTCATGTGGATAGATGTCACGGGACTTGCCTATGATTCCTATAAGCTTCTTCTTGATGCCAGGAGTTATTCGGGAACTGCTGTCGCGGGAACGAGAAGTGGATTAAGTAAAAATATCATGGTGGATTCGATTGAAAGAACTTCAGAGGATTGTATTTCCGTGACATTTAAGAATACAGGAGCAGACTTTTTTGCTTATTGTGGCTATCAGATTGTGCTAACGAAAGGAACCGATATTATCGGTGTTAGGATGGAATTGCTGGAAGATATACCATCCGGGCAATCAAAGACGGTTGATGTGTATTTAAATAGTCGGGAAGCAAATGCAGATGGCTGTTATATTAATATCTTATATGCTGATAGGGAATTTTAAGTACATTCTTTTGATTAAAGGACTTTTGGGGGGAAAGTTGTAGGACAAAAGATAATATTAAGTATCTAAAAAAGATAAATTGTATGAGTTTAAACCGGAAGGAGTGAAAATTCCTTCCGGTTAACTATATATTATAAAATGGTTTTTTTCTTTCAAATCTTTTGCTATAATGGTGTTTAGGTATCAGAAATGAGAATACATGGAGGACTTTACCTATGGCAAGGACAGTGGGAATCGGGATTCAGGATTTTGAGAAGATCATCAAAGAGAATGTCTTTTATGTGGATAAGACACATTTTATCAGGGAATGGTGGGAG
>CADBMH010000213.1 GCA_902795705.1 uncultured Lachnospiraceae bacterium
CTTTTTGCCTGCGTTTAGACAGCAATACATGGTTCTCCATAATGTAAATAAACCTCCCACACCGGGAACACTCCATATAGCCACTTGTAATCCTGCTCGGCTTAAATAATGTGATCACCACATTTCCACAATCCGGACAGATGACCTCCTCATGTTCTCCTATGCTCTCTGACATTTTTTATCATACCTCCTGTCTCTTTCCTGCCTGTCCTACAAGTTCCTGATACCCCATCATCCTGACCAGAAAATTCCTGTTCTTCTCTGTCAGTTCCGGTTGGATTGGTCTGACCTCTACCCTGTCGGGGCTGACCAGAATATCCAAGTCATTGTTACACTTCGGGCATTTTGTCGAAAATTCCATCACCCGACTTCTTCCAACAAAACCACCACACACCGGACAAGTGACGTAATAACGCCCATCGCTTTTTTCCACTCTCATCAAGCAATCCTCCTAAAATCAAAATCTGCTATCATCTCACACACGGAAAGGGAAACTAAACCGTTGATGAGACCGGCAGACAAGTTCCGACGCACTGAAGCTGTGCTGCCTGCCACATGAAAATTGGTGTATAACCTGCTCCATCAGATCATGCAGGCCGTTCCGTGAGTTTTCCGGCCTGCCAGTAACAAGACCACACTTTTATCTCATTGCTGTAAGTAAAGTATATATCGCTTTATAAGAGATGTCAAGAGAAACACCTTTCCAATTTTCGTTTTATAGGCGATTTTTCTTGATTTTTATTTTTGTTTGGGTTATACTACCGTATAGAAGCTATATATTTACGAATAGAAAGCGAGAAAATATTATGAACACGATAGGTAACATTATAGCCACTGCCCGTAAGCAGAAACACATGTCCCAGCCAGAGCTTTCCGAGGCACTTCACAGGGAAGGGATAGACAAGACCGTAAAAGCTATCTCCAAGTGGGAATCCGGAGTGACAGAACCTAGCTGCTCCATCTTCCTCATGGTATGCCGTATCTTAGGCATTACCGATGTATACGACCGCTTCTTTGGGGATACCCCGGAGCATCCGATCACCATGCTCAACGATGAAGGAAGAAGGCTCGCTGAGAATTACATCAATCTCCTTGTGGAATCCGGCAAGTACGAAAAGCCTGCTGCCGAGATCATCTCCTTTCCGCCGAGGCTCGTCAAGCATTTCATGCTCCCTGCCTCTGCCGGCCCCGGAGAATTTCTGGACAGCGATGATTACGAAATGGTCGATCTTCCAAATCATGCACCAAAGAACACCGACTTTATCATCAGCGTGCTCGGTGACAGCATGGAGCCCCAGTTCTTCAGCGGACAACAGGTATTCGTCAAGCATCAGGATTCCGTGGAGAATAACGAAGTAGGCATCTTCTATCTGAACGGACACTCCTATATCAAGAAGATGCGGAGTACCCCGGAGGGGAATTACTTAATATCCCTGAATCCAAAGTATGATCCGATACCGATAGGAGATAATGATTCATTCAAGACCTTTGGAAAAGTATTAGGATAGGGATAATGTGAAGGCTGCAATTTGAAATTTGCAGCCTTTACCCTGTCTGTATAACAATCCTTATCTAAATGCTTGTTTATAGTCTGCTAATATTGAAGCAATGTCATTTAGTTAATGATTTAACTGCTTATATGATAGCATATGGGAAAAGAACGCGCAAGATTTTTCATTAAGTTAAGCTGTCGTTGACCGATCATGCAGGAAGTGCTTGCCAAAAAATCTGCATATGTTCCTGTCTGGATGTTTTTTTGCATGACAAAAAGACAGATTGAAAAAAAAAAAAAAAAATAATATAATAAAAATGGTTTTTATGCTGCCCTGTACATGAAATCCCGGTTTCTCTTTGGTCGGAGTTTTAGGGGATATCTGCGGTCTCTTCTGATGGGTGTCAGATGGCGCTGTATCAGGGCAGTCAATTCCATTTCATCACCGCCGTCTTTTAGATATGCCCTGCATATGTTGACGGCAGTGGTGAAATTTATCCGGTAATCATGCTTTGCGGACTCTGATGTCACTACTGCCACATGCTGCGTGACAAGTTCGCAAAAATTATATAGGATCAGCCGTGCATATATTTCCTGATATATCAGTTCTTTTTTTCGGCTGTGAAAATTTACAAGTCCGATGGTATATTTTAACTCGCGGTAACTGGTCTCTTCGCCCCACCGGAGCCTGTACAGTTCCCGGATCTCGTCCAATGGAAATTCTTCCGGGGAAAGGTTGGTCGCAACACAGATACAGGTTCCCGTATCCGTAAGAAAACGCACAATACGGAAGTCGATCGGA
>CADBMH010000214.1 GCA_902795705.1 uncultured Lachnospiraceae bacterium
ACAGAACGGAGGGGCGCATATGGGAATCTATCTGAATCCGGACAATACACTTTATATGGAAGCCGTAAATTCAGAAATTTATGTGGATAAGACGGGGTTAATCGGTGAAGTGAATAAAAGGCTCCGGACCAGTGAAAAGTATCTTGCAGTCAGCAGACCGCGACGCATCGGAAAGTCGATGGCACTGAATATGCTCTGTGCTTATTACAGCAGAGGGTGTGATTCGCGTGCGCTTTTTCACGGGTATGAGAGTGAAAATGAGGAAAGCTTTGAAATGCATTTGAATAAATATAATGTGATCCAGTTAAATAAGAAGAAAAAGAAGCATAGCTGCAGCATGGAAAAGATAAAATAATAGCGCAATTTTTGAAGATAAATGAAAATCCACATTTTCTATATTCAGGGAATGTGGAATTTTTTTGGACAAAATGAAATCCTGAATCGTGTTTATAGTGAAGTGTGATATCACAGAGAAGATTTATGCAGATGGAAAGGAGAGATACGGAACATGGGGCAGACGCAGGAGGAGATTTTAGGATACTATGATCAATATTATGATATGATCTGGCGAATCTGCCTGATGCAGATGGGTAAGGAAGAGGATGCCTATGATGCAGTGCAGGAGACATTTCTTCGGCTGATACGGAAGGGGAAAGTTTTTCGGGATACAGAGCATGCGAAGGCATGGCTGATACAGACTGCCGTAAATTACTGCAGGGATGTTCATAAAAGTGCCTGGAGACAGCATTATGCAGGGGACGAGGGGCTTGAGCTTTTAAATACAGAGACATATTCAGAGCGGGACAGAGAGGTCTTTGAAACTCTGATGGAGCTTCCGAAGGAGCAGAGAGTTATACTGTATCTGTATTTTTATGAAGGTTATTCCTTAAAAGAAATTGCAGGGCTTTTGAAGGTCAATGCTTCTACGCTTCGTTCGAGATTTGCGAAGGCAAAGGAGCGGATGCGGGAGTATTTAGAGGAGGATTCTTATGAAGCGGATACTCAGGAATTGTCTTTCTAAGTGCTATTGACAAAAATAATGGAAGGGAGAATCAGAATATGGATAAGCATACAGATTTTTATAAAATGGCAGAGCGGATGCATATGCCGGAGGAGAGAAGAGAAGGGCTTCGTAATCTGTTAGAGGAAGAGGGGAGAAAAGGAAAGGTACCGGAATGGAGGAAATATGCGCTTGCGGCGGCTCTTGTGCTTTGCTTTTTAGGAGTTGGTGGTACGGCATATGCAGCATATCATCTGGGATGGTTTCAGACATTTTTCCGACATGCGGAGAGCGAACAGGGAATCTTAGCGGAGCTTAGCAGTCAGGCAAAGATGGAGCCTGTTACGGAGGAGAATGAGAAATATAAGCTAAGCGTCTTAGCCAATCTCTATGATAAGGACTCGGAAATGGGGCTTATGATCTGCGCGCTGAAGTATAAAAAGGGAGATGGATATATCAGTTATGAAAATATAGATAAATATGGAGAGCTTGATTATTATCTGACTAAAGACGGAGAAAAAAGTATTTCATTCATGTATCAAAAACCGAATGGAAGGACATGGAAGAATTTTGTGAATCATATGTTTCTTCAATTTTGGGTTTTGGGAGATGATGATGAAAAAAATAGCTTTACCGATATAGAAACATATTACATGGGTGAAAAAACAAGGGACGGGGCGTATCTGATCGGATTAAGGTATGAATTGTCGGATGGGGCGGAACCCCGTAATTTAAGGGTTTATGAAGATGAGCTCGGAAGGGTGTTTGGTGATCATGTAGTACTTACGGTTCCTCTCCCGAAGGTAAGGAGTCAGATTGAGAGTGCGCATTTTGTCTCCAAAGATTCTAAAACAGAAATTGTCTTAAGTCCGCTTGGAATCTATGTGAAATTAAAGGATAATAAGACAGCAGAAGAAATTGAGGATCTTATGTTCGAGATTGATTTATATAAAGGAAAAGAAAAAAGAAATATCATCACGATCGGGAATGATTCAGCCCGTGATTTCGTGGGGAAGGATGGACGCATATACAGCAGAACCTTTGTAGAGTTGATTGATATAAAAGAGATTACGGAGATTCGAATAAAGGGGGAGCAGTTTTTGAAAAAATAAAATTATTTTGTAATTTTATTCTTAAGGGGCTGTCCGGTCAGATGTCGACCGGATGGCTTCTTTTTGCTGAATAGATGCTGGTTTTTAATTGACTTGTTTTATTTGGTTTGGTAAAATAAATAGAGAAGTGAAATGGCGAGAGGAAATGAGGTGATCAACATGGCAGATATCAATATTACTACAACTACGCGAGATAAATTAAAAGGTATTTTTGATATGGAGCATTTAACAGGTGAACATTTTAAAATTACAATATCACCTATTTCAGAGGAAGAAGCGGATGAAATAGAATTTAGAAGTTTGAAGGGGATTGCCGGAAGACCTTTAGATATTGATGAAGTGCGGAAAGAAAGGCTGAAATTATGAGAGTTTTATTAGATACAAATATTATATTAGATTATCTTGGAGCAAATCAGGGTTTTACAGAAGATGCAGAAAAAATTTTTGATTTAGCATCAAAAAGGAAGGATATCAAGCTGGTATCTTCATCAGCGATAACAGATGTATTATATGTCTTAAAGCGTGCTATTAAAGATCGTGAATTGGTTCGACATAAATATGAGAGTTTTCGAAAAAAAATTAGAATTTTGCCGGTTACTGAGCAAGATATTGATAAGGCTTTTGAAAGAGATTGGAAAGACTTTGAGGATGCAGTGCAATATACTGTCGCAGAAGCAAATAATGTAGATTGTATTATAACAAGAAATAAGAGGGATTTTGAGGAAAATCTGATTCCCTGTTATAGTCCGCAGGAGTTTATAGAAGCATATTCAGATTTTTAATATTTGTTGTTGAAAGAATAGGTTGGGCTGCGCCTTTTGGCGTAGCCTGTTTTTTGAAAAAATTTTGAAAAAATAAAATTAATTTTGTAACTTTTTTTTATTCTCAGGTGTATAATCAGTGAAAGGCCTTTTAAGAGGCTGTCCGGTCAGGCGCCGACCGGATGGCTTCTTTTTGATTATTAGTTTCAAAATTTGTGTTTTTGTCCTGGTTTTAGGAGCGTACATTAGTGAACTTGAGGGAATGCTTATGAAAATGGATATGGACATATTGGTGAAAAAATATAAGAACCATTTGTATGCGGCTGCGTTTCAGATTTGCAAAAATGCGGCAGATGCAGAGGATGTGGTTCAGGAGACTTTTTTTGCCTACTATATGACGGAAAAATCCTTTGAGAGTGAGGAACACAGCAAGGCAAGGCTTTTACGGACTGCAATCAATAAAGCGAAAAATGTGAATCGTGCCTTTTGGCGGAGAAACCGGGTTCCTTTTGAGGAATATATGGAGGAGCTTCCTTTTGAAAGATGACATGGGAGCAGATCAAAGAGCAATGTGAAAATTCAGGAAAAGGGAAACGGACAAAACGGGAAGGAAATTTCTCCGGAGAGGGAAGAACGATTTTTGGTATGCGGGAAGTTACCTGTCCTATGATGAAAACCCTGAGGATGTGGCAATACAGTTTGTTCTGTTTTTCAGCGATATAAGGCAGGAATGGTATGATACAGAGAAGGTATGGATTTGTTTAGAGGATTTTCAGAATTATAAAGGGTATGATGACGGTGTATTGTTGGAGCCGGGAGTCGGTCTTTATGCGGAGGGATTGTGGCGGATTGAAGTGCCTGTGAAAGCAAAGGATACTTCGGTCACAATTTTGAAATGCAGGAAACCCTGTTCTATATGGCTGCGGATAGAAACTACCGGTACAGGTATTATGCACAGACACCGGATGAGAGCCGGATTGCAAGAGACCTGACGGATGACGGGATGATTCAGATGGAAGGTAGCGATAGAGATACGAGAGAAGCGGTGCAGTTTATCAAAAAAAGTTATCAGGAAAAAAAGGAAGAAGCGGAACCTGGTAAGAAAATGTCATTTATGAAGCTGTTACTTTTTTGGGACACCGGTATGGTCTGTATCGTGGGAATCGTGATCCTGGAGAGAAGGAAGATGAGGGGAAAAGAGAAGTCGTAGAGGCTTCTCTTTTCTTTTTGTAAAAAATATTGTAACATTTTTTATGTTTGTGTGTTATACAAGTAAAAGGGAAATAAAAAGCTTCGCATGAAATTGCAAGTGATAGAAGGAAGGAGGGAGAAGGCCTTCTTTTTGAGAAAGCGTTCGGGACGAACGGAGATACAGATACCGGAGAAATTTCCGGGGAAAAATTACTTTATGAAGATGGAAATGAGAGAAATTATGCAGAAAAAGAACAGGATTTTACGAAAATAATTCAAAAATCGATTCGAAAAACCTTTCTTAAATTCGGCACGGTGACGGGAGCGGTTGTTCTTGCAGTCGTTCTGTTTCTCATGTTCTTGTTACCGAGGATTGAGGATGGGATTTATTATGATCCGGATAAAACGGTCGGCGAAAAAAACGGGATAAAGACCAATCGCTTGTCTTTGGATCTTTCGGTATATACGGAGCTTTTTCTTCCGAAAAGGCATATTGAGCAGGCAGAGGTAATACGAAATTGTTCCGGGAAATATCGGCTTTTCCTATTCCATGAGTTCATCGCAGCTTTTCTTTGACCGGGAAAAATATCCTCTTTTAACAGCGTTTTCTATGACGGAAACTCTGCATGAAGAGGGGAGTGATATTCTTTTAGATGGAAAAGAGCAGACGGCTTCAGAGGAGAATATTCAGACACATGTATGCAGTATGCTCCGGTTTTTGGAGGATGAAGGGCAGTTTTGTGATCTGCTGGGGGTATCGGAGGAGTATGATTAAGTGGAAAAGGTACAGGAAAACCGGATACCAGATGAAGATATAAAACCTCCTCTATGTATTTTTTAGACTCCGCTGATGCCATAGTGCGGTCTCCTTTCTGTATTCCGTCAGTAAGGACTGCGGAACGGATTTATTATTTATGATAAGCAAAGCATGGTCGCTTATATGATTAAAATAAGTATTGAGCAAGGAGGGTGAAAAGCAAGAAAAGCAGAGAGGGAGAAATTACGATTGTTTTCAAGAGAAATGTATGATAATATTTTATCAGAAAAGTTAGGAGAAATGAAGAAACATCATAACAGATTTCAGTATTTAACGTAAGGAGAAAATTTGTTATGAGAGTATGCTGATGTTATTATGGATAGATTACCGGATGTCAGGTAATAGAGTGGGAGGGGAAATTTATGGAGAAGGAAAACAGGATAGGAAGATTTCAAAAAGCTTTCATAGCAATGTTAGTGCTTTGCG
>CADBMH010000215.1 GCA_902795705.1 uncultured Lachnospiraceae bacterium
AAAAGTCAGGAACCTGCAGACACTTCATATCTATGACAGTACAAATGAGATCTGTATTTATTCCGAGGCCATAAGCGAAAAGACAAATGAGATCCCCGTAGCGCAGGAAGCCCTTAAGACAATGAACTTAAAAGGATGCATCGTGACCTTTGATGCACTCCATATGCAGAAAAACACCGTGGAGATCATCCGTATGAAAAAGTACGACTACAGTAAAACCTTCACCTTTGAAGGCAAGCGTTACCGTGTATACGGTGATTCCTTAGAGGAAGTAATCGAGAAAAAAGCACTCAAGCTCAGAGACCTTCAGGAGAACAGAGTCATTCTGAACGCTTCGACGAAGGTAAAAGGCTGGGTGGAGATTGCCCTGCCGACTTACAAGCCGGATATTTCGGAAGGCTCGATGAAACGCATCAGGCACCGCATGGATAAACATATCCTGTCTCTGATCGGTCAGTTTCCGGTCAGCTCCGTGAAGCCGGTCCAGTGCCAGCAGATCCTAAACAACCAGGTGGGAAAGTCACAGTCCTATATTTCGAAAATCCATCAGGATCTATGCTTTATTTTCCGGACTGCTTTAGAAAACCAGATGATCATAAAGGATCCTGCTGCCTCTCTGCATCGTCCATCAGGGTATACGAACCACCGGAGAGCCATCACGGATTACGAACGGGAGCATTTATTAAAAGCCTGCTCTGAGAATAAGCGTCTTGTCCCTTTCCTGTTCATGCTCTACTGCGGATGCAGACCTGCAGAAGCTCTTCAGATCCGTGCCAACGACCTGACGACAATAGACGGGATCCGGGCACTGCATATCCGTGGAACCAAAACAGACAATGCAGACCGCTATGTCCCTGTCCATGGGATGCCAGACATACCGGAATAAACTCCTGCCGCCGTTCCCTCTGGCAGAGGACTTTACCCCGTACTGCCTCCGGCATACCTACTGTACCGATTTAAAAAAGGCAGGTGTCCCGTTAGGGATTGCCAAAGATTATATGGGACATGCCGATATATCGACTACGGCTAATATTTATTCGCATTGTGACAACGATACCTTCCTGCAGGGTGCTATGCAGATGGGAGTCACACCGGAAGGTCAGAAAAAGATTTCCGTGAGCTGATCTTTCCCGGAAGGGTATCACACCGAGTATCACACCTAAACCCCCAAAAAAGCCTAAAAAAGAACATAGTTTCGTGAACCTTTGTTCTTTTTACCAAAAACAAAAAAGCTCCGAAACACCCATTTTATAAGGGTTTTCGGAGCTTTCTTTTCCTCAGCAGGATACGGGAGTCGAACCCGCCTCTTCAGCTTGGGAAGCTGACATACTACCGATATACGAATCCTGCAATTCTCACTACGGTAATACATTATAGCATATTTTTTTCCTGTCTGCAAGAACTTAAAAATCAAGCAACATCTTTTTTCTCAAACACATACATTCCAAGAAACAGACATACAACCCCCAGCAAACACAAAAGACCGATGTATCCGAGCTGATGAAGTGTGGGAATCGTATAGTCCAGTGCCTTTTGCTGTACATTGGAAATCCATAAGCCATAAATCCTGTCACTGAGCTTTTCATCATTTAATATGGCGCAAAAAATGAGTACCGCCATATTCCCCCCGACTAACAGGCAGATATGCAGGACGATCGACATCATACTGGAACGGACAAAATGTGCCACCAAAACCGCAAGTGCGGAATACGACCAGATTGCAGCAATCCAGCCCAAATCCACTAAAAGCAGATTCGTCACGGTAAATCCTTCGCCAACGCCCCAGTACAGTGTCACGATCAATGCCCGGATTGTCGCTGCGATCAGGGTAAGTATCGTCATCCAGGAGGCCAAAACAATATATTGTCCAAGCACTATTTTCCGCCTCGGCACTCCCCGGCTGGCAATCTGCTTGATTGCCCCTGTAGTATAGTCTCCGGCAACCATTCCACCGACAAAAAACGCCAGGATCAGATAGTATAAGGTTCCGCTCGGAAAAGAAGAAAAATTACGAAATCCAAAATCCAGCAAAAAGTCACTGATATCCTGAATATCTTTTTCATTCATCTTTTCTACCGTATAAATAATCATCCAGCCAAGTGTAGTAACCGCATAAAAAATCGCAATCCCGAGCGTAATCCCGCTTTTTCTGACTCTGAAAAATTCGCTCTTTAAAATATTACCCATGAACTGTCCCCATCCTTTCCAAGAAATAGTTTTTCTATTCTTGTCAATTTCTCTCTTTAATCTTCTTTAGCTCCTGCCATTTCCAAGAAATAGTTTTTCTATTCTTGTCAATTTCTCTCTTTAATCTGTGTTTGTTCCCATCTTTTCCAAGAAATAGCTTTCCATATCCTGACCTGCCATCGCCAGATAAGAAACTTCAATCCCCTCCTTATTAAGCTCTGCATTAATCAGTCCGGCTTCCTCCGAAACTCCATATATATCCAGCATATTTTCCGCCGCCTGTTCCACCTCAAAGGTCTGCCATTTCTCTTTGATCAGACTGACAGCACGTTCCGTATCATCCACCCGGATTCTGAGATATTTCTGTAATCGCTTTGCTAACTCATCTGCCGTAAATTCATCTGCTAGAATCCCCTGATTAATGATGCCGTATTTTGTAGCAATCTTTTCTAATTCACCTAAAATATGCGAGGAAATCAATAGCGTGATTCCACGATCCTTTAAGCTTAAAAATAATTCTCTGAATTCATGGATTCCCGTCGGGTCAAGACCATTCATCGGTTCATCTAAAATCAAAAACTCCGGTTCCCCCAGCAGTGCGATCGCAATCGACAACCGCTGCTTCATACCCAGAGAATACTTTCCTGCTTTTAAAAGTGCTGCCTTTTCTAACCCGACCATCTCCAAAAGCCCGGAAATATCTGTCGTTTCCTCACTGCCATTTAATTTCGCATAATAAATCAGGTTATCCTTACCATTCATCCCCGGAAAGAGTGCCGGCTGCTCGATCACACAGCCGATATTTGCCCTCCCGGCATCAATATCCTCTGAATCAAACAACCGAAATTCTCCGGAAGTCTGAGTTGCAAGACCGCAGATTATTTTCATTAGTGTGGTCTTTCCGGCACCGTTCTTTCCAATGAAACCGTAGATTTCCCCCCGGTCAATATGCATATTTACTTCATTTACCACTTTATTTCTTCCATAAACCTTCGTCAGTCGATTTGTTTCCAATACCATAATACCGCTCCCACTGTCCTTTTCTCCGGATTATTTTCATCCTATGCTTTACATGCTCCTTCTGATTTTCCATTTGTTATACTTTTATCGTGTTACGATAATTGCATTATAGCACATATCCGGTCAATGTCAAATTTCCTTTCTAAATCCTTTGTAAAAAACCTGAAAATGTGTTATACTATAGTTACTATTCACAGTTATATCTATAAAGAAAGCTATGAAAAACTTGTTTTTCTATAGCTTTCTTTATAGATATAAACTGCTGAAAGCTGTCACTTCCTTTCATGAAAAAGCCGTTTTCTGCTATAATACTTTATAGCAGAAAACAAAGAGCACGAAGTGCGGGGCTTTGAATGGAAGAAGTGATTGTGAATAGTAACATACTATAATTAATTATAAACACATTTTACTATTCAAGATCTATAAAGGAGCGAAACCATGTCAAAACAGGAAAAAGATTATATTCTAAAGAACACCGTCTCTCTTCTCGCCATTGAAGGCATGTTTGTCACAAAGGAAGAAAAACAGAAATTAAGTGACTGCTTGGACAAAAAAATGAGTTTCGACGACTATCGCAAAGAAATCATAGCCCAATACGCAAAATAGAGGTGATGCTTATGCCGAAAAGCTACACAACCGGAAATGATACAACCTACTGTTATCCGGACAGCAGTGTGCTTAAAAACAGGCTGAATATCACAGATGCGGAGCTTTTAAACGAGACTGAGCGTAAGCTGACAGCGATAGCCGCATCCATGATTTACAGCGGCACGATCGCTTCACCTGCATCCTTTGACATCAAACACTTAAAATGGCTGCACAGGCAGCTTTTTTCTGATATCTACGAATGGGCAGGAGAATTCAGAACTGTCGAGATTGCAAAGGGTACGATGTTCTGTCATTCTATGTTCATAGATGCCGAGCTCGAAAGAATTTTTAAAGAGCTTCATGCGGAAAACTGTCTCAAGCACATCACAGATCCAAAACAAATGGCAAAGAAAACCGCTTATTATATTTCCGAAATCAATGCCGTTCATCCGTTCCGCGAGGGAAACGGCCGTACCCAGCGCCTGTTCATGCAGCAGATTGCGGCAAACGCTGGCTTCGAGCTGGATTTTTCCAAAACCGATCAGGAAGAAATAGTCGAGGCGAACAAAGCCTCGTTTATGCTGAATTATAAGCCAATGGAACAGATCATGGAGCATATTCTGTCCAGCCGTTCCTTTGGCATACTATAATCCTCCCGAATCAAATCGAAAATATCTATACAATTTCAAGGGCCGCTTTCGTTGTCTGGCGCATATGGACAACGAAAGCGGCCGCACATTTTGGTCGGTTTGTCAATAGTTTTTGTAATAATTTTTACT
>CADBMH010000216.1 GCA_902795705.1 uncultured Lachnospiraceae bacterium
ATTGTAAAAGAAAAACCCCGCCAATACAATGGCGGAGTTAGAAAGATTTAAAAGCTTCACGCACAGGGTGCGTGATTTGGTTCAATGTTGACATTATACACACTCAATGGTTTCAACTGTCTCCAATAGATTATTATTTTCTAAAAAAAGCAAAAAGCAAAGGGGTGCATATAGTCGCAACAGTACACGACATTATGCCATTTAATACTAAGTTTTACGATAAAATCTATTTTCGGAAACTCTATGACCTAAGCGACAGGATTATTGTCCAAGCAGAAGCTAATATACATAGATTCAACGAGCTGTTCCCAGAATGCAGTAATAAAGTAGAGTATATTCCGCATGGACATTATCTGGATTTTTCTCATTTGATAGATCAGGAATCAGCAAGGAAAAGAATGAATATTCCGACGAATAAATTCGTGTTTCTTTTCTTTGGTCAGATAAAAAAAGTCAAGGGCGTTGACATCCTCTTGAAGGCGTTTTCAAAACTTGCAAAGGAAAGAGAAGATGTTTATTTAATCGTTGCTGGGAATACATGGAAAGCAGATTATAGTTATTATAAAAAAATCGCAGAGGAGGGTAATCTAAATGCAGATAAACTCAGAATGGATATTAGATTCATTCCGGATGAGCTTATCGATTATTATTATTCCGCGTGTGATGTTGCAGTACTCCCCTATACTGATGTTTATCAAAGTGGCGTGGTTCAGTTAGCGTATTCATATGATAAGCCAGCGATTGTTTCATCACTAAAACCATTTACTGAGGTTGTTAAGGGTGGGGAATCCGGCCTTACTTTTGATGCAGGGAATGAGGACGAATTATACAAAACAATGAATCAGGCTGCAAATATGAATCACAATGATCTATTAGTAATGGCACACAGGGGGAAAGAATATATTTCCCATAAATATTCATGGGAAATCATTGGAGAAAAGACTTACTCATTATATAAAGATATAGTTAATAAAAAATGACATTGCTATTTGTATCTATAACAATATTATATTTTATTGTCGCGGTTGGATTTGCTTTTTTAAATAATTATAAAACTGTCAGATTTTTCTTAGTAGTAGACTGCTTACAAAATCTAATTGCCATAATTTTTTATAATTTTGGAGTGAACGGAACGTTTATAACTGCATTCACTCTTATTAAAGAGTTGATGATTTACATGGCGGTTATAATTTATTTAACTTTAAAAAATAAATGTCCGATTGGAAGGATTGATGTAATGGCATTTTTTTATATTGCATTAGTCCTGCTTAATGCCCTACGTTCGGCGGCACCTTATTCAGCAATCATTGCCTCGATAAGAACATTGTTGTTACCAGTGGTGTTCATTAAATATGGCTATATATTAAAAAAAGATAATACTACAGATTATAAGATTAATAATCTTGTTATTAAAATATCGATAATACTTAGCATATTAGCATTCTTTGAATACTTTGTTTTAGGCGACGCATTTTGGCGATCGATCGGATATACAAAGTACATCACTTCATATAAAGTGATGTCAACTTGGTTCTATAATGGAGTTAGTATAAATTATTACACATGGGATTTTGGATTCGCAGTTAGAAGATTTGTTTCTTTAATGGCGGATCCATTAGCCACTTCTTATCTGGTATTTTTAGGACTTTCTCTATTATGGCTAGGATGCAGTAATAAACTTAATAGAAGTTGGGAACTTCGTCATGTGCTTGAAGCTTTCTTGCTAATTACCTCATTGTTGTTTTTTAGTAAGGGAATATATGTATGCTTAATAGTGTGCTTAATCATAGCTTATCTATTCAAGAACCAGTATAGATTTAGACGATTAAAAACTCCCATAACCATAATATTATTTATAATGCTGGCTGGAGTGATGTATTTAGGATACTCTGGTAAATTAGGTACAACATCATCAGCAAATCATTTTAATGGACTGGTAACAGCTCTTCAGAATGGAGGGATGTTTGGTCAAGGTCTTGGCAGTGCAGGAGTGAATGCGGCAGTAAGTGGGAGCGAAGTAGAAGTAGGAGAGAGTTATATCGGGACCATTATATATCAGGTTGGATATATAGGGCTTCTTATATTCCTTCTTATGTACTTTGAGATACTCAGAAAAGCTATAACTAGATGGAAGATTACTAAAAACAATCAAATTAAACATGCGTTATTTGCTCTGATCGCTATCTTCCTTTGTATGATATTTTCGGAGAGCAGTTGTTCTGTGTCGGGTACGGGCATATATTTTATATTAATAGGCATGGCCTTGCAAAAAGACCGGTGCTAATTTGAATAGGAGAACAGTCATGATAATCAAACAAACACCATTTCGTATGTTTTTTTTGGCGGTGGAACAGATATGGAGAGCTTCTTTAAAACAAATGGAGGAGCAGTTATCTCTACGACATTTGATAAATACTGTTATGTTACGGTGCGCCATCTACCTCGTTTCTTTGATTACACAACAGACCTTACATATTCAAAAATGGAACATGTAAAAGAAATTAATGAAATCCATCATCCAGCAATAAGAAACGCAATGAAGATGCTTGATATGCATGAGATTCGATTAACGTATGATGCAGACCTGCCAGCTAGGTCGGGTCTTGGCACTTCTAGTTCTTTTGCGGTAGGTATGCTGAACGCTTTCTATGCTTTAAAGGGTAAATATGCCAGCAAGAAGAAACTGGCCGATGATGCTATTTATCTTGAAAGGGTTCTATGTAATGAAGCAGGTGGGTGGCAGGATCAGATTGCCGCTTCATTTGGCGGATTTAATAGGATAAATTTTAATAATGAAGGGTATGAAGTCCTTCCTATAATCATTAGCCCGGAAAGAAAAGCACAATTGAATGATAACCTTATGATGTATTTCACGGGTTTTACTAGATTTTCCTCTGATGTTCAGAAGGCTAATGCGGAATCAGGAAATAAAGAAGATAAAACAATTCGGCTGAGAGAAATGCTTCAACTTGTTGATCAAGCGGAGTCTGTATTAACGGATAGGAACTCTGATTTAGATGAATTTGGAAGAATGCTGGATCACACTTGGAAATTGAAACGCGGTACTGGCTCAATGGTATCTACAAACAGTATTGATGAGTTATATCAAAAAGGCATCAATGCTGGTGCGCTTGGTGGAAAACTTCTTGGAGCAGGAGGTGGCGGATTCCTTGTATTTTACGTTCAGCCTGAATATAAGGAATCTGTAAGAAGGGCAATGTCTGATCTCATGTATATACCTTTTAAGTTTGAAGATGGTGGTACGCGAGTTATTCATTATTCTCCGGAATCTTATGAACCTAGAGAAAAGAGTGAAGGCTTATGAAAGTAGTAATCATGGCTGGAGGCAAGGGAACGAGAATCGCAGCTGTAGCGAGAGGTGTTCCTAAGCCATTGATTAAAATCGATGGCATACCTGTACTGGAGCGAGAAATAGAATGTTTAAGAGATCAGGGATTTGATGATATTATTCTGACGGTTAGTTATCTCGGAAACATTATTATCGATTATTTTGGAGATGGTTCTGGTTTATCTCCAACCACTGGCAAACCATTCGGCGTAAAGATTAAATATTTTAATGAAAAAGAGCCACTGGGTAATGCGGGTGCCCTTTTCAAAATTAGGGATCAATTACAGGGAGACTTCCTGCTCTTAAATGCTGACTCTGTATTTGACGTAGATTTTAATCGGTTTGTGGAATACCACAAGCAGAAAGGTGGACTTGTAACTCTATTCACTCACCCGAATTCTCATCCTTATGACAGCGGACTCATCATTGCAGATAATGACGGAAGTGTACAGCAGTGGCTAACTAAG
>CADBMH010000217.1 GCA_902795705.1 uncultured Lachnospiraceae bacterium
GGAAGCGCTCTTGCAGATCGCGGAAAAGAAGTACGATATAGAAATAAAGGAAATGGGCTATAAAACCGTCATAAAATATGGCATCTGCTTTTTTGGAAAGGATTGTGTGGTGAAAAAAGCGGTGTGAAGTGTAACCTTTATTCGTGAAACAACCCTAGAAAATAAAATTTTACACTTGACAAATTTAAAAATACATGTATACTATGGTATAGTAAAAATACAGTAAAACCTATGAAGCGGAGATAACGGTAAAAGATGCGCTTACAGAGAGCGGGTGTTGGTGGAAATCCCGTAGAGATGCAGTTTATCAAATGGACCGCTGAGGGCATGGTCAAAGGAGAGGATTCTCTGAGTATTCCATGACGTGAGGTATACGTTAGTTACCGGGAATATGATAGTATTTCGCTGAGAGTGTGGGAAACCATGAAGCAAGGTGGCACCGCGGCTAATGAATTTAACCGTCCTTGACTGATATTGTAAGTATCAGTCAAGGGCGTTTTTTGGTGTATAGGAAAGTTTCTATGAATTTTCGTTTTTTCATAGTCTCTAAAATGCCTGAATGCGAAGTACACAGTAATTTTGAAGTGATACAAGTAAAGGAAGGGAGATGAAAGAATGACTTTAGAAGAGGCAAGAAAGTATGCAAAGGATTACAAAGTTGTGCCGATTAGTAAGGAAATTCTGTCGGATATTAAAACACCGATTGAGGTTCTTCGCATACTAAAGGGAGCTGATAAACACTGCTACATGTTAGAGAGTGTGGAAAGTCAGGAAAAATACGGAAGATATACCTTTTTAGGCTTTGAGCCGACGATGGAGATCACCTGTATGAACGGAGTGATGACAGTCCGTAACGGCAGGGAGGAGGAAAAAGAGGTAGAACATCCCGGCGAGGTGATCGGAAAGGTATTAGAGGAGCACAAGAGCCCGAAGATAGAGGGGCTTCCAACCTTTACAGGAGGCTTGGTCGGATATTTTTCTTATGATTATTTGAAGTACAGTGAACCTACCCTGAAGCTGGATGCAGAGGATCAGGAGGGATTTAAGGATGTTGATCTGATGTTGTTTGACAAGGTAATCGCCTTTGATCATTTTCATCAAAAAATCTTTATTATCGCGAATGCGAAAACGGAAAATCTGGAAGCGGAATACGGACGCTGCATAAAGGAGATTGACCGGATCATCGACCTGATTCGAAACGGTACTCCGGCGAAGCTTGTTCCGGGGAAAATCAAATCGGAGTTTCACGCATTGTTTTCCGAAGAAGAATATTGCCAGATGGTGGAAAAGGCGAAGCATTATATCTATGAGGGTGACATTTTTCAGGTGGTATTATCGAACCGGCTGGAAGCGGAATATGAGGGAAGTCTTTTTAATGCATACAGGCTTTTAAGAACTATCAATCCGTCCCCGTATATGTTCTACTTCAGCAGTGATGACATTGAGGTAGCGGGGGCATCACCGGAGACCTTAGTAAAGGTGGAGAATGGAGTGCTCCATACATTTCCACTTGCGGGGACGCGTCCCAGAGGAAAAACGGAGGAAGAGGACAAGAGGCTTGAAGGAGAGCTTTTATCTGATGAGAAGGAGTGCGCGGAGCACAATATGCTAGTGGATCTTGGGAGAAATGATCTCGGAAGGATCAGCGAATTCGGCAGTGTGGAGGTGGAGCAGTATATGTCGGTTCTGCGGTATTCCCATGTGATGCATATCGGTTCGACGGTCAGGGGGATTCTTTCCAAGGAACACAAAGCGCTTGATGCGATCGATGCGGTTCTTCCGGCAGGAACATTGTCCGGTGCGCCGAAGCTTCGTGCGATGGAAATTATCAATGAGCTTGAAAATAATAAAAGAGGCATTTACGGCGGAGCAATCGGATATATTGATTTTACCGGAAATTTAGATACCTGTATCGCAATCCGGACAGCATATAAGAAAAATGGAAAGGTCTTTGTTCGCTCCGGCGCGGGAATTGTCGCGGACAGTATACCGGAAAACGAGTACAAGGAGTGCATTAATAAAGCCAAGGCTGTGATGAAGGCAGTGGAGGAAGGACAGGAGGTGATCTGATATGATATTACTGATTGATAATTACGATAGTTTTTCCTATAATCTGTATCAATTGGTCGGAAGCATTCATCCGGATATCAAGGTGATCCGGAATGATGAGTTTAGCCCGGAGGAGATTGAAGCTTTAAGTCCGACGCACATTATCATTTCACCGGGGCCGGGAAAGCCTTCGGAAGCAGGAAGATGTGAGGAGATCATCCGGTATTTTCAGGGAAAGCTTCCGATGCTCGGTGTTTGTCTGGGACATCAGGCAATCTGTGAAGTCTACGGTGCGACGGTTTCTTATGCGAAAGAGCTGATGCATGGGAAGATGTCAGTCGTGGAGCTGCAGGAACGGTGCAAGCTGTTCCGGGGTTTGGTCAAAAAAACGGAGGCTGCCAGATACCATTCCCTGATTGCCTTAAAGGATACCATTCCGGACTGTCTGGAGGTGACGGCGGTAACAGAGGATGGTGAAGTGATGGGAGTAAAGCATAAGGAGTATGAAATCTACGGACTGCAGTTTCACCCGGAGTCGATCATGACGCCGAAGGGAAAAGAAATGTTGGAAAATTTTTTATTATATAGCTAGAAGGTGGTATAAAAATATTGAATCAACCTGACCACCTTCATGCAAATGCAGCAAGCTGCATTTGTCACCATTTTAATCAATAATAAGGAGGATTATTATGATCAGAGATGCGATTATCAAATTAGCAGGAAGAAATGACCTTACGAAGGAAGAAATGCGCAGTGTTATGACGGAAATCATGACGGGCGAGGGTACGGATGCACAGAAGGCGGCTTTTTTAACAGCACTTGCGTTAAAGGGCGAGACAATTGATGAGATCACGGAAGCGGCAAAGGTGATGAGAGAGCATTGCACCAAGTTTAAAAACGGAAAGGATGCACTTGAAATTGTCGGAACAGGAGGAGATGGTTCGAATACCTTTAATATCTCCACCTTATCATTTATCGTGACGGCAGCGGCGGGTTACCGGGTTGCAAAGCACGGAAACAGAGCGGCATCCAGTAAATGCGGCACGGCAGATTGCTTAGAAGCTCTGGGTGTGAAGATCGATCCGGAGACAGAGCTTAGTGAAAAGCTTCTGGATGAGATCAATATGTGTTTCCTGTTTGCACAGAAGTATCATCCGGCAATGCGTTTTGTCGGCGCGACGCGTAAGGAAATCGGTATTCGCACCTTATTTAATATCTTAGGACCGATTTCCAATCCGGCGGGAAC
>CADBMH010000218.1 GCA_902795705.1 uncultured Lachnospiraceae bacterium
CCATAGGTGCTTCTGAGTTTATGAGGTGTAATGTGCTTGAAATTCGTAATCTGGCTGGCGTATTCTGTGACGAGATTTTCAATGGCCTGTACGCTGATTCTACGTTTTTGGATAGAGTAAAATAAGGCATGTTCATGGCCGTCGAGCGGTTTGATTTGTTCTCTGGTAATATCAATGTAGTTTTTCAGCGCATCGCGTACTTCTTCGCCAAAGTAGACATATTCTTCTTTACCTCCTTTACGCATAATACGGATGCGGTTTTCGCGAAAATCAATGTCCTCGATATCTAAGCCAACACATTCTGAAACACGTATTCCTGTGCCTAAAAACAGTGTAAAAATGGCGATGTTACGTAATTTGTTCTGCTCATAAAATGATTTTTTCCTGCCCGTCAATTGTTTTCCAGCATTTTCCACCAGTTCAAGAAGTTCCTGTACTTCCTCGGTATTTAAACGAATGATTTCGCGGTCATGGATCTTTGGCATTTCTACAATTGTCGTAGGATTGTTGGTAATCAGTTCACGTTTTTGATAATACAAATAAAACTTTCGCAAGGAAGAAAGTTTTCTGTGGATGCCCCGTTCATCATTTGTATATGTTTTTCCATCGTAAGTATATAATTTTAAATATTCCAGATATTCTTCAATATCGACAGATTCCAGTGAATTCAGGGTTTCTAGTGTGATTTTCTCTATGTTATTTTCCAAAGAAGGATTTGCATACAGTAAAAAGCGAAAAAACGTCCGGATATCATATGCATAGCTGATTCTGGTGCTTGCTGAGGAGTTTGGCTCAATACCGCGGAAAAAATCCTTTGCGAATCTCGGAAAATCCTTTAATAGTTCGCGTAGTTTATTGACATTATGTGCATTTTTATCTTGATAATAGGTTTGTTTATTTGATGTTCCCATGATTTTTTCTCCTTAACAAAGGTTTGTTGTTTATTTAAAAACAATGATTTTGACTGCAAAACACCGACAAGAAGCGGTCTTACTTGAGATATAGTTTATAGTTAGTATAACAGATACTCTCCCGGATTTCAATACAACTCTTTGAAAAACTGGAGTTTATCCCAGAGTTAGATGTAGCAATTTTACTGCTCTTCTGCCTAAAATACATATGAATCCTGCTACATGTGAGGCTTGCGGCCTCATTGCTCAAATGATTCTAAATGCTTGGCGTAAACAGGAAAAAGCTGTCTAACTCAATTAGTACAGCTTTTTTCTTATAAAACATAAATGATGGTACATGAACGATGTTTTTTGGGCATAAAAAATGATTTTCACGATAAAAATATTAACGACCGTAATTAATAAGGATTCGATCTAAAATTTCAAGTTCGGATTCCGTCAACGATTGTTTTTCAAGATAATCTGTCAAAAAACTAGAAACGGAACTATTAAATAATTTGTCTAACAAAGCATTTGTTTCAATTTCCTGTATTTTATGTTTACTGATATTTGCCCTGCAGATAAATCCCGGATCTTGTCTGATGATGGCTCCTTTGTCAATTAAGCGTTTAATGACTGTATAGGTCGTATTTTTTTCCCATCCAATATATTCTTTGATGATTTTAGAGATGTCTTTTGCTGCCAATTCTTTATTTGACCACAAAAGCTCCATCACATTTAATTCCCCCTCATGTAAACGAATTTCTTTCATCTGAAATACCTCCATATTGCGTGTCTCCTGGAATATGGTTCTACAAAAGTAGATGACAAATTACGTTTGTAGAATTTCAGAGTCAGATATAACCATATTTTCTACTCTAAAATTTACTCTAAAGTTTGTTATATAAAACTTCTGAAAGATACACCCCAAAATCGCCCAAAATCCAAGATAAGACGTCACTGTTCATCGTTTTCACCACATTGAAAGCTATTTTCATTCTACTACTAGAGAAATGATTCGTCAATGGTAGAATTTAACAATTTTATCTGGACCTTGGCTACTGTATTGTGTTTGTGTAATTAAGGGGGTTGATGGTATCTGAAACCAGACTGTAAATAGTAACGTTTAAGATTCTTTTAACGAAACATAAATCGGTACAATAATAAAGGAGCCGGAACGGATATAATCATTTGTCAAAGAGTTGCATCGCTTTATTTCTTTCACATAGTCGTTGACAGAACCGTATTCTTCTGAATAATACTTTGTTGCAATACTCCAAAGAGTATCTTTAGGCTGAACGGATACCGACACAAAATTCAATACCTGATGTCTGGCTGCTTTGGCATGATGAAATCCAGGCACTAAGAGCATAAACAGACAAGAAAATAGAAAAATACTAAGCAGAACTCCAAGTAGTTCTTTTTTGTAAGTTTTCTTTAAATGGATGATATGCTGCATAATCAAATCCTCCTTAAAATAAAATATCGAATATTTGTTCGGTACAAATAATATAACATAAGAACAAATGTTTGTCAACAAAAAACGAACAAATTTTCGATATTTATTTTCAGAACGGGTTACATTTTACATATTCGTATTCATGTAACTCAAGAAGGATTACTGTTCACTGCTCTGTGGTTCTGGTTCTAATAACAAGCAGCTCTTTCAGAGAACTGTCTCATTTTTTTGCGATTACACAAACTGCAACAATTCTTGAAATTCATTGATTCTTGGAACATTTTCTTTCACTTCTCCGAAACCATAATTGGCATGGATAAAAGGACAGTCTGCTTTTTTTGCCGCGTCATAATCTCCTTCTGTATCGCCTACATATACGGTTTCTTCTTTCTTTAATCCGTTTCTCTTACAGATCAGGGAGATATTTTCTGATTTCTGTTTTTGGGTATTTCCAAAACATTCGTAATCATCCATATATGGTTCTAAATGATTTTTTTCCAGTACCAGTTCAATATACCCGGTCTGACAGTTGCTGACGATAAAAAGCCTGCAGCCCTTTTCCTCTTTCAGTTTACGAATGGTTTCTTTGACGTGCGGATATCTCAGCCGTTTCGTATTTTCTGCTAAAAAACGCTGTTCCTCCGCGCAGCAGTCCTCTAAAAGTTTGGCGCGTATCTCCGGAGTGACATCAGTAAAAAGGTTCGCAGCAATCACATCCATTGGTTTCCCGAACTGTGTTTTTAAAATGTCTGCGTCCACCCGTACTTTGCTGTGTCCATCTGCGGCGATTGCCCGATTCCAGGCTTTAGCTACTACATCAGTAGTATTCCAAAGAGTGCCATCGACATCTAAAATAATATTTTTAATCATAAAACTTCTCCATTTTCAGTTTACACTACCATGTGAGTAATTTGTATTATAACACGTATTTATATGCATTACAATACAAGAATAAAATGCAAAATAAAAAGGGCGGTTTGCAAAATCATTCCGCCCTTTTTAGAAACATTATGGTATATTAATATTATTAATGTATATTTTATCCTATTGTACTAATTCTAAAATCCCAATATATACTGGATTTCTTAGAACTTACCTTCATTAGCAGCTTCCTCAACTGATACAGGAAACCCTTTATTTTGGGGACTTTTCGGTCAAAGTGTACGAATAATGTACGAATAGACTGCGTCTTACTGCGTTTATCTGCTTTTATATCCGGTGACGGTCATACGTTTATTTTTGTATTTGCGAATTTCCGATTTTTATGTTATAATACCATTATAATCGAAAAGCAAGGAAGCTGGATGTGATTTTCTGGTTGTTCCCTCTAGTCTTACAAAGGAGGGAGTAGTGCCTATGAATACAATGGAAGTTTTAACATTGTTACTCGTGGTATTCACAGTGTTATCGTACATAGATAACCATCAAAACAAAAAGAAATAGCATCCTCTACCGACCAAAGTTAGGATGCTATTTTTAGTAATCTTATACTGAGGGAACAATCAGAGCGAATCATATCTGATTGCCTTCTGAGTAGATTATAACATGGGGTACTTGGATTTTCAAGTACCCTTTTGAAATTTTCCACTTACTACTCTTCCATACTATCATATACCATTTCCGGCAAACCTGCAAGACTTGTCAATAAAGATAATAATGCTGACAGAACTGCAGTTACTGTTCACCGTCAAGCCACGCACTTGCTGCGTGGCTATGACCTAATTAACTACATCAGCCAAGGCGCAGCGAAACTTTGAATGGC
>CADBMH010000219.1 GCA_902795705.1 uncultured Lachnospiraceae bacterium
CACTCTCATGGATCCTGTGATATGGCACATATTCATTTACCGTGCAGTCTATCGTCCCCCCTGCCAATAATCGCTCAAAGCCCTCGTTCGCACCGGCAGTCTTCCCCAGAAATCCATGGATAAGATTCAGAGACGTCTCTGATGTGTTCATCCAGTAGCTCTTCGGTCCCATCACTTCACTGTACGAACCGTCTAAAACAGACTGCACATAAGACAGCACATCCCACGGACAGTACATCTTATCCCGCCCGAACAGATATCCGTCGTACCACTCGGCAACGGTATCATACCGGTCTGACAGACCCGCATCCCTGAGAAGCGTTTTTACATCCTCATCCGTAAAGCCAATGGAGGATGCGTAGATTGGGGAAAGGACACTATAGGAAACGATATTGTTCACACCGGTATAGGTGCTGTTCTTTACCGTATACAGGCAGCCGGAAAGCATGACAGCCTTCACATTGTCATTCGTCTTACAAACATAGCTGAGCATATGCTCAATCATCTCCCTGACCGGATTATAATGGTCTGTCCCCAATGCCTTCGCCATCGGAACATCATATTCGTCTATGATGATAAAGACCTGCTTCTGGTAATGGTCAAAAAGCATACGGGATAAAAGAGCCAATGCCTCTATTGTATCTTCTTTTGTTCCTTTTCTGTATCTGAGATTATCTAATAACACCTTATCTGCCGGATCCGTCTTTTCACTCTGAAGCAATTCAGCATTCTCTTTGCAAAGCGTAGAAACAACGGTTGCTAAGTTATGAAAAACGGTTTCAAAATCCCCGCCAAAAGCCTCCTTCAGCGAAAGAAACACCACCGGATACTGATTCATATACTTATCCACCACATCCGGATGATTCATAATCTCCAATCCCTCAAAAATATCCTCGCTTTTCTGACGGAAATCTAAAAAATCCCGGAACATAGTCATGGTCAGCGTCTTCCCGAATCTGCGAGGACGGGCAAACAGCACAGAGGATTTAAACCTATCTACCAAATACTCCCTTAGCATGAGAGTCTTATCTATATAATAAGAGCCATTTTCTCTAAGCTTTCGAAAGCTATCATATGACTCTCCTATGCTCAGCCCCATAAAATCCCCCTCTCTTCATAAATCCCGGACACCGGCCCCCTACTCCCCATAAAACCACTTTACAAACCTTTTCTTCATATAGGAACCGATTTCCAGCACATCATCACACCCATTTAAATAGATATATCTGTTTACCAAATCAATCCGCTTGATGAATTTTTTCCGGATAAAATCCGCACCTGACATATCTCCGCTCTTTTTCTTCGGATCCAGCATTAGGTCCACGATAAACAAATCAATCGTAGCGCTCAGCGCATCTCCATATGCCTTCTCTACACAATCCGCTAGAAATACCTTTGCCTCCGCATCCACATTATGTACTAGCCCTTCTAAAAGCTTTAATGTATCGTGCTGATCCTCTACGATTAATACCTTTTTCATAGCGTACCTCATTTCAGTCGTGTTCTTTTATAAGCAGCTCTAAAAAATCATCGACCATAACTATATATTTTCTTAAGCTTCTTCTAAAGCATCGGTTCCCACGGCATATACTCTTTCCCCTCCATAATATCCGCTATCCTCTCACAGGCATGGCCATCACTAGAACACCTTACGAAGGATACTCTTCCCAAATTCCACCGAAATCCATCGGTCACAAAAACTTCTTGCTTCCACCACCTTACTCACCTACTCCGGTGACGAAACCAGCATAAGTTAGAAAATGCTTATCTAAAATTGCTCTTTTCCATTTCTTTCTTTAGCTGCTCAATCGTCTGGTTATGCATTCTTATAAATTCCTCCCTTGCTTCCATATTCTTGTTTAACACCGCCAATCTTTCATCACCAAGCCTCAAATGCTCCAATTGATTAAAAGAATAACTTTCACGAGCTATTTTGAAATCCCCACAATCTATAAACAATTTATATGAATCCATAGCATTCATGAAATTATTTGACAGTGGATCCTCTTCTGAAATGTACCTAAGAAAATCGTTTTCGGAAAACTCCTCATTTTCCCAGTATCTCCACTCACCAAAAGTGCTGCTTATTGTTCCGACAGTTATGATCATATTTAACTCATGCGCATACCGGATGGGATAACAAAATCCAGCAGACGCAGTTAATAATCTATTGCCAAGCACAATCAATGCATGAATCTTCCTGTCTTTTATCGGAATATCTAAACTTTCAAGGAAAGAAGCGTAAAATTCAGTATCCTTCATTGCCTCTAAACTCAAATCCAGTTGCGCTTGCGCTTTGATCAAATAATCATAAGTTCCTCTTAATTCAAAAGCACTTGTTGGTAATATCGGATTCTTACATTCTATGAGATAAAGATTGTCTTTCGACCATACTATAAGGTCAATTTCTCCAGCTCTTCCTTTGTAATTAAACTTCTTTCCCTTGCATGTTCTAAAAATATCACCTCTATTATCAAAGATATTCTTTGTAAATACCTCCAGTGGTTCATTAACACCATCAGTATTCGTTGTCTGAGAATTAAATTTTCTTTCTTTAACAATCACATTTCGTATCAAATTGGATGATGTCAGCACCTCAGGAACAATTACGCAGTTGTCACCACCTAATGGTATAATAGGCGTTGCCTGCAAATCCAAATAACCTGTACCATTCCACGAAAACAGACTTAATAAATCCGTAGCAATAGCAGAATCACTAACAAAAGATTCCAGAACAGAAAGCAACTTCTTCCTCGGAAATACCGGGTTCAAAGACTTCACAACAAGCTCCGGCGCAATATTATTATTTTTAAAAAAAGAATCCTGCGCAAGTGAAACAAAAGTAAAGAACCTCTTGAACAAAATAACATCCTTCACTGTGCTGACTTTCGAAACCTTATACTGAAGTAAATCCTTTGGAGAAATCATCATCTCATGGGCAGAATACTTTAATTGTAATACTTCTTCCATAAAAAAATGTGGTGCTTCATAATCCTTAGGAAACAGAAATTCTATCAAAGGCGTATATAAACGAACCTGATAACGCTCCCTAAAAGTCCCCTAATCCATAAGAATAAAAAGCTTATTCCCCAGCTTCTGAATCTCCTCTGCAAGCGATGCAAGAAATACAACTTCATCAGGTGTTTTTAAATTACTGATATTTTGTACTGTTTCCTGCATTTCTGTTTTAACATATCCTATCCTTACACTCTTTTCCAACCGATTACTATCAATTAAAGCGTACTCTCTTTCTCCACATTTCTCGATATCATAGCCAAAATAATCAATTTCAAGCTCCCACTCAGCCAACCTATTTCTCTTCGCAGCCAAAAGAAGTATATCCACAATTTCTTTATTATGTACTACAAATTCAGCATCAAGCCATATGTACCTTTTATCTGATAACTTATATTTCTCATTATACTTCGAAATCAAGTACGATATAGCCTCACCTATCTCTTCTGCAGAATATGAGGAAATTTCATTAA
>CADBMH010000220.1 GCA_902795705.1 uncultured Lachnospiraceae bacterium
AGCATTCCGTTGGACTCAACACCCATCATAGTTCTCGGAGGAAGATTGGTGATCGCTACGGCTGTCTTTCCGACTAATTCTTCGGGTTCATACCATTCGTGGATGCCTGAAAGTATAGTCCTGTCAACGCCTGAGCCATCATTTACGGTGAACTGCAGGAGCTTCTTTGACTTGGGTACTGCGAAGCATTCCTTGATCTTGACTGCTCTGAAGTCGGACTTGGAGAAGGTCTCGAAGTCCACATAGTCTGTGAACAGAGGCTCGATCTCAACCTTGGAGAGATCCAGCTTCCTCTCAGTCTTCGGTTCGGGCTTGTCCTTAGCGTCCATCGGCTTCATTGTCGGGAATATAACTCGGATGAGTTATTCCGTTATATATCGCCCTAACAGGACATATTGAAACCGTTTTCCTAACTGTCCCCGCAGTATCTTCCTGTATTGTTACATAGAATACGTTCCGTTTGTATCGGGTTTTGTATCGGTGTATCGACATACTCACCGATACCATCCGTTTCGGTTGGATTAATCAAAATCTTTCAGTACGTCTTCGAGCCAGGATATTGCAGTTCTAAATTGCTCGAAATTTTCCCATGACCACTTCTCTGAATCTTCAGTATATGAATGATCTGGGCACCTTCTAGATTTATTAATAATAATCAGATTCTTTTGTATATCACCTTCATCGCATGATTCAAATACGTTTCTGAATACTGTTATATTTGAAGTTATAATATCCGTTAACAACGCAAAATACATTTTGTTCAAACTTGGATCAAATAGTTTAGGATATGATAATCCCTCAGCCCTTTTTATATCAGATACAGAAATTGCGGTATTGTATTGCATAGCCGTAATTACTGCTTCTTTAGCTTTTGTTGCTCCTAATGAAGACATGAGAGTATTCTTTACGAGTTTCCTTAAAGACATTTCTGCTCGGTTAACCCTTACTCGGATTTCTTCCTTTTGCTCCTCAATGCTTAATCCATTTCTCTCAAATTTATATGCATTATTCAAGAATCGTTTAATAACATCATATTTTATTGCATAACTGTTTTGATTAGACTCAACTAAGCCATATCCAATCAAATGGTGCAACGATTCTTCTCCCTGTATCTGCGAAACAATATCATCCCCTTCTAATGCAAGTATTCTCAATGCGTTATATTCCTTTGGATAACTAGTCATCAATATATTAAGAATCATCCAAAAGAAACTAGTAGCCTCGCTGCTCTTTTCAAATTCAGGTACAGCCTTTTCATATATTGCCTTAGTTATAGTTATAGGCCGTTTATAAGTTTGAGTCCTGATATATTTGTTAATATGACTGCAGAGAATCCTCATTAAATAAGGATGACCACCACAATCACTATTCAGCTTTGATATAGAATATGCATCAAACTGAATACCCATATATCCCCCAAGGGTATTAACCATGTTTTTTGTATCTTCATCCGTGAAGGACGGAAGATAGGCTCCTTGGTTGGATCCAGATAACTGTCCAAACATAGGGTTCGTAATTTTTTTATCGCCAATAGCAGGGACCTCATTGATCATCGGATTTGTCCCTGCGACTAAAACGCTTATTTTCTGTGGATTCTTTGAGTAATACCCCTTTAACGTATTCCAAAATGCGACAAAATCACTTCCATCAATCCATTTATTATACGAATCCTCCCCTTGAGAAACACCAAAGGTAATAGCTTCTATCTCATCAAACATCAATGTGACAGGAACTGACAATTTGGACAAGGCTTTATCCATGTCTTCCTCAAAATAAATCGTCGTATTAGGCGTATTATTATAGTCCGACTCTTTAATATTAAAGGGATCATTAAAGGGATTAAGTCCAAGTGACTGATATGTATTCAAAACAACTTTACAAAGAGCGGTTTTCCAATCAAGGTTACTCAAATCACTTTCACAGGGAATAAAGACTGTTGGATATGACTGCTGCTGGAGCAAATTTTGTACAGCATATAACAACGATGTCTTTCCGCTTCTCCGAAGGCCAAACACTCCGCAATTAATGCCATTTTTGCATTTTGAAACAATATCATGAACATAATCTCTTCGTCCAAAAAAGAAATTATCATCCCTTATTGGTGCAGATACCGCAAACAAATCTGTATCAAATAGATACTTTCTAAATCTTTCGATAATAATATCCTGTTTGGATCCCTTGGTTGATAGTTCCTCATAAGTAAAGGGAATAACTATAGATGATACGTTACTATCCTTTAACAATCCCGTTAATTTTTCTTCTGTTTGGTTATCATGACATATTAAAACATGAACTCCTCGATCAAGCCGAAGCTTTGATCCTATTGTCCCATATACATATGATGCTGCATCTAAAGAACGGGGTTCAAAAGAAACATAATCAGCAAAAATTGCAACAATTTCCCTTGATAACTGGAATGTATTTCTGAAGTATTCAGTGGGTTTCAACAAGCAATATTTATATGAGCTTTTACTTAAATTGAATTCTGAGCCTCCAGATGTTACATAAAAAACTTTCCCGAGATTGTCTATTATTCTGTTTTCGTCATCATTATAATGCTCTCTTCTTACAGCAGGATTTATTCCTGGATTAGCAAATGCTGTTTCTGGTGCAGCTTGATAATCCTTACGAATATTTACTGCTTTATCTCGATATCCATCTTTCCCGGGCGCCAAATCATATTGTACACTGTCCCCCTCTTCGAGTTGGTATATTGTGCAATTTTTAAGTCCGGATTTATGGAAAAAGTGCATTTCTCCTTCATCTGAATAGATAAATCCATATGAATCGTTTCCATATTTGTCCTGCATTATTCTATTAATATTTCCATGCATATCGAAACACCCAATCTTTCTAAATAATAGATTTATTATGCGATTCTTATTATTTCATTTCTATAATTCACAGAACTTTAGTAATTTGTAAGTCTTGCAAATACTATATTTTAATGATATAATTCCATTGTATAGGGCATTAGGCTACCAGTTATAGACGGATGATTTATCCAGAAAGGAGGTAGCAAAATGAGAGCAAAACTCTACAGTGCCCTAGTATACCTGGACAAGGCTGCTGCAATCATGTCAGTAATAGCCACCGCCGGTAAAAAGGTCATGTCTCTGTGCAAATAGGAGACAAATACAGGCATGTAATTATTGTTGATTATATGCCTTTTTCATTTATCCTTAAGCAGCACTTATAATTACAGACTTTAAGTTTATATTTTGATATATACTGATTATACCATAGAAACAAGTTTCAATAAATGATTATTTTGGCTAGCACTACAAAAGCATCTCTTAAAAAAGAGATGCTTTTGTTACATTCAATATACCTTCAGCTGTTCCGGTTTCTTCTCAAAACCTC